>JAGQNT010000189.1 GCA_020427965.1 Candidatus Saccharimonadota bacterium
ACAGAAAGCAGGTGCGTCAGCAGTCGTCACCATAAACGATGTCATCAATATCAAACTGCCCTATCTGGCGGAGGTCAACCGCGAAAAGTTGGAAGCTGATCTGGGTGAGGGGGTGCGTGTCACCCGAACCGCCGTCATGCTACCCAGCTATGATGCTGACTGGCAACTGCGCCTGCTATCGGTGCTGGAGCGACTGGGTGCGGAGATGCAGACCGGCGTGGGGATGTAGGGTGGGCAAGCTGTTTGGGTACTGTAATAAAAAATCTGTTCTATATACAAAATGGTAGTGGTCATAAAGTAAGTGATGAACGCATCCGCAAATTATGTTCGAGAATAAACCAGCGAGTGATGAGATCATGGTAGCGATCTTCTTTGGAAAAGGATAAGGTGCGCCGGGTGTAGCGACTATTCCATTGACGAAGAGTGTTGTACCAACGTTCTTGATGGTTGGTCAGTCCACTCCCTTTGTTGACGGGATGATGTTGTTCGGGTGGCAAAACGAGTTCATAAGCCTGCCAGTGATCGGTGAACAGGGAGAATGAACGATAACCGCTGGGAATGGCTTGCCACAGCAATCGGCAAGTGTCTTGCGAACGGTCACCGATGGCGTAAGCCACAATCTGACGAGTGCGCCGACATTGCGCCGTCCACAACCAACGCTTGAACCATTTCTCGCTCACAAAACTGACCATTTCGTCCAATTCCAGTACATCATCTGCTTGAGCAGGCAAAAGTGTTTCGACGAGGCTCGGTAACTGTGCCACCCAAGCCTCTAACCAGCGCAGCACCGTTTTGCGCCACACCCCGAACACTCTTTGGATGCCGCGCAAGCTCATCCGTTCCCGATAGGCTCGGAGTATGGTCGCTTTGCTTTCTGCACTGTATTTCTCGTGTGGTCGTATCACGCGGTAGGCTCCACAATCTTTGCAATGGTACTGCTCAGTGCCGCATTTATTCCGTCCATTGCGTATAATATTGCGACTCCCGCATGATCGACATGAGTAGGTGATAGTCTCTTCGATCATGCGGGAGATTATTTCTATCCACCACTTACTTTGCAACCACTACCTACAAAATCGTGATATAGTAGGATGTATATTTACGTTATTCCACGAGAAATTTGCAGTGCACTACCAAGAACCCGCCCAGCTTGCGCGCCGGCTGTTGGACCGGAGCTATACAACGCCCGTCACCATCGCCCATCTCAGCCGTCAGGTCGCGCTCTCACCCTATTACCTGATCCGGTTGTTTCGCCGCGTCTATAAGCAGACACCCCACCAATATCTCATCCAATTACGCATTACCAAAGCCAAAGAACTTCTCAGTCACTCCGATGTCAGCATTACCGAAATTTGCGCCGAGGTTGGCTTTGAAAGCCTAGGATCATTTAGCGCACTGTTCCGCAAAAGTGTCGGACTCTCACCCAGCGCCTACCGCCGCAGCAGCCAAACCATGCGGCAATCGGTTTATATCCCGCTTTGTGCCTGCTTGCAGCATGGGATTGACGACACGCTCAAGCAATAAAATAGAGCAATTTTCGAGAAGTTAATTTAGCACAAATGTATTATGATTTGGGCTGTATCTGACTTAGGAGATCACGCATGATAAATAGACTTGCGGTTGCCACGCTATGGGTAAAAGATCAG
>JAGQNT010000018.1 GCA_020427965.1 Candidatus Saccharimonadota bacterium
CTAAGCTTGAATGGCCTGTGTGAAGAAATCGGTCGTAGCTACAACGGTGACCCAATGCAGCGCGTTATTTATACTGATTCGCATGATTCTGCCGCCAATGGCTCGGCGCGGCTCAATGAAGTTATTGCTCCTGGCAAAGCCGACAATCTATTTGCCCGCCGCCAATCGTTGATTGCTGCAACGATTGCCATGACGACACCCGGTATTCCAATGTTGTTTCAAGGGCAAGAGTTTATGGAGGGTGGTGCCTTTAGCGATTGGCAGGCGCTCAACTGGGAAATGGCCGATCGTCACAAAGGTATCGTAGAAGCTCACAAACATCTGATTGCGCTACGTAAAAACAGTGGCGGTGTCAGTGCTGGCTTGTCTGGGCGCAATCTGAACCTAATGCACGTTGATGACGATAATAAGGTTATTGCGTATCACCGCTGGGAAAACGGCGGAGAGCACGACGACGTGATAGTGGTCATTAATTTTAGTGACCATCAATACGATACTTATGATCTCTGGTTTCCGCGTCCGGGCAAGTGGAAGGTTCGCTTCAATAGCACCTGGAAAGGTTATAGCGATGATTTCAAGGTTGTCGAGGTGGCAGATGTCGAAGTTACCAACGGCACCGGCACGTTAGTAATACCTCCCAGTGCTGCCCTGATACTATCGCAGGGTGCGTAGCACCACAGCAACCAAACCTAGAGGACGGACCTCTAGATAGGTTTTTTATCAAAATTAATACTAGTATTTGTCTGTTGATGTAGTTTGCAGGCGGGACTGGCGTGTGGTTCTGTTTGGAATGCCAAATATCTATTCGCATCATTTCTTTGGTTATCAGAGGTCGTTAGTGCTATAATTATGGTTACGCTTAAGGAAACCAAATGAGGAAAATAGTCGGGGCCAAGGGTTTTGTGCAAGCATACTCAAAGCTGATTACAAAAAAACTGTGGTCAGCTACACAGAAGCTGGCTTTTGAATGGCGGATTGTAATCGACCTAGTGACTACGCTTGTGGTCAAAATTTGGTATGAAATCTGGATTACGCTCAGAGCTCTGTATCAGGTTGTTCGCTACGACTACCTTCGTCCATGGTGGCAGCAAATTAAAAACAGAGTCCCAGCAATCCAAAAATTCACCGATTGGAAGTTCAGTAAAACGTTAACTCGGCTGTCCGCAGGGATGTTCGCCCTGGTATTTGTGTTGATGGTTGTGCAGAGTTCGATTTTTGCCGCGCCAGACCTCAGTGATACTTGGGACCTCAACACGCCTGCAAATTACACCTACTCATCTGGCATAGAAATGACCGGTGGCGTCGCTCGCCTCAAGGCACAAAATTACACCGATGATGCCAACACGAGCGCCCTGTATCACTTCGATGAGTCTGGCGGCAGCAACATCTCCGATAGCTCGTCGAATGGTAATGATGGCACAATGAGTGGCGGCAGTTTTGTTACCGGAAATCTGAACAACGCTGCCTCGTTAAACGGTGTTGATGAGGGCATTTCAGTGCCGAACAGCAGTAGCTTGCAGCTCGGGCAAACTCAGTCTATTGAGGCCTGGACAAAGTTCACCGACACGTTTAATAACGCCGATCAGTCTCGGCGCAACCAAGTCGTCGACAAAGGTGACTACCAACTGTACTACAACAACGAGACTGGCAAGCTAACGTACGAACTCGCAAATGCCAACGCAGATACATGGACCCAGGCGGGTGGCAACAGTATTGACGACAGCTGGGATTACAATGGCAAACGATCGGTCAATGCTTTAGTCAAAGCGGGTTCTGATATTTACGCGGGTATTGGTGTTGATGTCGGTGATGCGGCAGTTTGGAAATATAACGGCAGTACCTGGACACTGATTGGGGGTGGTGCGCATTCAATCAACAACAGTTGGGACGCACAGACATACGAAGGAGTATATGCCTTGGCAACAGATGGCTCGCACGTTTTTGCCGGCCTTGGGCGAACCGCTGGTGATGGTGAGGTCTGGGAATGGGATGGTAGTAGCTGGACCAAAATAGGTGGCGACAGCATCAATAACGGCTGGACAAATTACGTCGAACAGATATGGTCCATGGATTATGTTGGCGGCAAGTTGTACGTCGGTACGGGCTACGGTGCAAATGATGCCGAGGTATGGCAATGGAATGGCATTACCTGGACACAAATTGGCGGCGACAGCCTAAATAGTGGCTGGACGACAAACTACGAAGAGGTCGCCGCCCTAACTAACGATGGCACGAACTTATATGCAGGCTTAGGTCAAACCGCTGGCGATAGTGAAGTTTGGAAGTGGAACGGAACATCGTGGTCAAAAATTGGTGGTAACAGCGTCAATAGTAGTTGGGGTAACACTCTGGAGACGGTTGTATCCCTACGCTACTTTGGTGGCACATTGTACGCCGGGCTGGGTACGGGGACTGGCGACGCTGAAGTCTGGAGTTATAACGGAGCAACTTGGACACAGATTGGTGGTGATGGCCTGAACAGCAGCTGGGCAGCATCTACCTATGAGCAAGTCGCGTCGTTTGGGTATGACGGTAGTAATCTGTACGCCGGGCTTGGTACTGGTAACGGTGATGGCGAAGTCTGGCAATGGAACGGTGCATCCTGGAACAAAATCGGTGGAGACGGTGACAACAATAGTTGGCCAACGGCATATGGTGATACTGTTAACACGTTATTGTGGGATAGTGGCAAGCTCTATGCGGGCACCTATGACTCTGGCGGGACTGGTTGGGTGTACGAGTGGGATGGCGCATCATGGGAAGGCATCGGCGGCAACTACGTCAACAAGAGTTGGGGTTATTATGGCTTAGATGCAGTTCAGGTGATGCAAGCTGTTGGCGACTACTTATATGCAGGTATGGGCAATGGGAGTGGCGAAGCAATGGTGTGGCGCTACAATGGCACGACTTGGCAATTAATTGGTGGCCAAGGTGTTAACAATAGCTGGGCGCCAAACACTTTCGAGCAAGTGATGAGTATGGCTAGTTTTAAGGGAGATTTATACGTTGGGCTCGGCACGACAGCATCTGGCAATGACGGACAAGTGTGGAAGTGGGACGGCAGTACCTGGACACAGGTAGGTGGCCTTGGGGTTAATAGCAGCTGGCCGGCAACAACAAACCATTATGGCGAGGTCGATTCTCTGGCATCTGATGATAGTTATTTATATGCCGGACTCGGGATTGCTGCCAATGATGGCGAGGTTTGGCGCTACGATGGTAGCACCTGGACACAAATTGGCGGCGATAGCCTAAACAGCGGCTGGACAAATTACGCAGAGGCAGTATATTCACTCGATATTTATCAAGGTCATCTTGTCGCAGGTATTGGACGAGGTACCGGAGATGCCGAGGTGTGGGATTGGAACGGCAGTACTTGGACAAAAATTGGCGGTGACGGCATAAACAGCGGCTGGTCGGGATACCAGTCTATTGAGTCACTGATTGTTTATAATAACGAACTTTACGCCGGTTTGGGCTATACTACTGGCTCCGCAGTGTTATGGAAATACGATGGTTCGAATTGGGCGGAAGTTGGCGGTGACGACATCAATGGCAGCTGGGGTTCAAGCACCTACGAGCGAGTCAAGACATTGGCGGTGTTTAACGGTGCGCTCTACGTGGGTCTAGGCAACAGTACGGGTGACGGTGAAGCATGGCAGCTTGATAACGGCAACTGGGATAAGATTGGCGGTAACGGCATCAATAGTGGCTGGGCCGGGACTATCGAGGAAGTTGAATCATTTAGCGCCTACCAAGGCAAACTGTATGCGGGCACTGGCTATAGTGGAAACGCTGACGCCGCAGTCTGGGCGTGGGGTGACAACCTCTTTTTAGAGAGTAATAAAGCAACTTGGGATACAAATTGGCATCACGTAGCAGTAACATTTGACGGAACAAACGCCAAAATGTACATCGATGGCGTGCTCGATAACTCAACATCGAAACTCATGCAAGTCAACACCAGCAATCATCCACTACTGATAGGGTACGGCTATGGTGGGCGTGAGTATGGTAAGCCAGAGGCTCGATTTAAAGGTAGTCTGGACGAAATTCGGCTGAGTAACATTGCGCGTACGTCGTTTACGGATACCCCATATTCAACCGCATCACAGACCCTGACGCTCAACGACGCAGTCCGGACATCTGGGGTGTGGCACTGGGATTCATTCTCGCAGACTCAGCTGCCAAACGGTGGCACGATTAATTATCGATTATCAAACGACGACGGTGCAAGCTGGCTGTACTGGGATGGATCTAGCTGGTCGACGTCCAATAATGCAAGTCTGTCTAACTCGCCCGCAGTTATTACGTCGCATTTTGATGAATTTCCTGTCACGTTTGACGGCATGAAGTGGCAAGCCGTTTTTAACGGCGACGGAACTGAACAAGTCGCTTTAGATGGTGTGAGCGCTCAATCAACCTCGGATGCAGTCGTGCCCTCTGTCGCCCCGTCTAACCTGCAGGCATACAAAGCTAATGGCGGCAGCGCCCTGAGTGCTGGAGCGTGGACCAATAGTTCATCGCCGTACTTTACGTGGGACCCAGGCACTGACGCTGATTCTGGTGTGTACGGCTACTGTGCATACCTTGGCACAGACAATTCAGCAGACCCTGTCACGGCCAAAGGATTACTTGGCACGAGCCCACTAGATACCGGTGGTAATTGTGCGTTTATTGTTTCGGGTAATTCGCTTGATTTAGCGACACCGAGCTATCTTGGCGCGGCATTAACTAGCTCAAACTCTAGCTACTATTTAACCCTCAAAACCATCGACAAGGCCGGCAATGTCGGGGCAACAACCGCCCAGTTTAATTTCAAGTTCGATAACACACCACCATCCAATCCCGGTTTTATCACCGCGCCATCCGGATTCATAAACACCAAAGATGTCCAAATGAGTTGGTCGACGGCTGGTGCCAGTGCGCCAGATGACTCCAACTCGGGCGTTGCTGGGCTGCAATACCGAATTGGACCTAGTGGCACCTGGTACGGTGACAGCCATAGCGGTACCGGCGACATGACTGATTTGCTAGCCAATGACGGGGTCTACAATACGCAGGATCCGCCAGATTATGACAACCTAGCAGAGGGCATAAATACAGTCTATTTCCGCACTTGGGACAATGCCGGCAACTACACGTCAACCTATGCAACCGCTACACTCAAAATCAACACAACTGGCGCACCGAGCGAGCCAAACAATCTTGTTGCTAGCCCAAGTTCAAACACTTCAAACTCGTTTGGCTTTGATTGGGATCCACCCACAACGTACGTTGGCGATGTCAACAATATCACCTACTGTTACACCGTAAACACTATTCCATCGGCAGGCTCCTGTAGCTGGACGGGTGCAGGATCAACCGAGCTTACTGTCGGTGCTTATGCGACGCAACCGGGCGTCAACACCATGTACATTGCAGCTCGTGATGAATCAAGCAACATTAATTATGCCAACTACGCTTCAGTAGGCTTTACTGCCAACACAACCGCGCCAGGCATTCCACTCAACACCGACATAGTCGATGTTTCAATTAAGAACACCAGCAACTGGCGCCTGGCGATTACCTGGGATGCGCCGACAAATGTTGGAGAGGGAATTTCCAAATATCGCATTTATCGTTCTACCAACGGTACAAGCTTTAGTCAGGTAGGTTCGAGTTCCAGCACGACGTATATCGACGCTGGCTTATCGCAGCAGACGTACTATTACAAGGTTTCTGCTTGTGACAGCACCAATAATTGTGGTGCAAGCGGCACGGTAGTCAGCGAATATCCGACCGGTAAATTCACGAGCCCAGCTGTGCTGACAAGCGGGCCATTTGTCAGCTCGGTTACTACCAAAAAGGCTACAGTTCGTTGGAGTACTGATCGTGCCAGTGATTCAAAAATCGCAATCGGCACCAAGAGTGGCACCTATGGTGCATCGGAGATTGGCAACTCCAGCCAAGTGTCGTCTCACGAAATCAAGCTCAGTAACCTTTCGCCAGGCACAACGTACTACTTTAAAGCCAAGTGGACGGACGAAGACGGCAACACTGGCAAAAGCCAAGAACAAACATTTACAACGTCGCCGGCGCCAACCATCAAAGAAGCGACGGCATCGAACGTCGGCCTTGATAGCGCGGATATTAGTTTCACGACCAAGGGCGCAAAAAAGGCCATCGTCTACTACGGCACCAGCGAATCGTTCGGTGGTATTAAGCAAGTCAATACATCATCTGCAGAGTCGACCTATCAAGTTCGTTTGGACAGTCTGCAGGATGGCACCAAGTACTACTTCATGATTAGCACAATCGACGATGAGGGTGATGAATATCGCGGCAATATTGATTCGTTCGTTACCCCGCCACGACCGCACATAAGCAATCTGCGGTTCCAGCCTATCGACGGCGAACCAACCAGCACTCAACAAGTAACATGGGATACCAACGTGCCGAGCTCGAGCCAGGTGGTATACACCGTACTGAACGGTGCGCCTATCGAAGTCCAAGAGTCCAAGCTGGTAACCAGTCACAAAATAACCATCCGAGACTTGCGCGACGACAGCCAATACAACCTGATTGCGCAAAGCCGCGACGCCTCTGGTAATTTAGCTACATCTGATGCACAGAGCTTCCGAACCGCACTCGACACCAGGCCGCCTGTTTCGAGCAAAGTTGTTGTCGAATCATCTATTCGGGGTTCAGGCTCTGAGGCGCGAGGCCAAATAGTCGTGTCATGGCACACCGACGAACCAAGCACTAGCCAAGTTGCCTACACAGAGGGTTCCAACGCAACCGTCTTTAATAGTAGGACTGCCGAGGATACCAGGCTGGCTACAGAGCACATCGTGATAATCTCCGATTTACCGACGTCCCGCGTGTTTAGTGTGCAGCCAATATCAAAAGACAAGGCGGGTAACGAAGGCGATGGCCAGGCGCAAACCGCAATTATCGGGCGTGCCTCCGACAGTGCCATCACAATTGTCTTTGATACATTACGGAAGATATTTGGTCTATAGATTATGGCAAAAACCGACGCACTTTTCTCCGCAAACAACATCGAGCTCAAGTTTGACGTTGGTGCCGAGACTATTATGGCGGTTAGTAAAAGCAGTCTGACAATTCCGCGTCATGCAATCACCATCATTTACGGGCCTTCTGGCAGCGGTAAATCCAGCCTGCTTAATATTTTGTCAGGTCTACAACGGCCAACTGACGGCAAATTGCTGTACGAAAACCGCGATGTCTACAGTAATAGTGCCGACGAACTGGCTCATTTCCGAGCTAACGAACTCGGCATTGTCTACCAAACCAACTATTGGGTCAAAAGCCTGACCGTGCTAGAAAACGTCGCCATGCCACTGTATTTTTTGGGTGAAACAAAAGAAGCCGCCCACAAAAAGGCTCGCGATGCGCTGGAGCGTGTTCATATGGCGGAATACGCTCAACAATTCCCAGTGGTGCTTTCTGGCGGTGAACAACAACGGGTGGCAATGGCTCGTGCTATCGTACATGATTCCCCAGTTATTATTGCGGATGAGCCAACGGGCAACCTTGACAGTAAAAACGGGGACAAAATAATAAACCTATTGGTTGAGTTGAAGCGCGATTTCAACAAAACCATCATCCTCGTTACACACAACATGGAGTATCTACCAATCGCAAACCACCTTTTGCAAATTCAGGATGGTGTTATTACCGAACTGGCCCAGTCGGCAATCCCGACAACTGTCAAACGCATGTTGAAAGAAACAGAACAGCGAATCAGCAAGCTTGTAAAGGACGCCAAATGATGCGAGGCGGGCAAACATCTGCGAATCCTGGAGTAAAATCGAGTATCTTACTGACTATTGCGTTCAGAAACTTGATGCACAAAAAACTCCGCACCGGGCTGACCGTTTTTGGTATTTCGATTGGTATTGGCGCTATTTATTTCCTATTGTCATTCGGGCTCGGGCTGCAACATTTGGTAACAAATGAAGTCATCGGCAACCAGTCTATCAAAACAATCGATGTGAATAGCGCAAATTCTAGCGTGGTCCAGCTCGACGACATTACAACTCAGCGCATCGCCGATATATCCGATGTGAGCGAAGTTGGCAAAGCATATTACTATCCCGGGAGCTTTAAACTTAGTAGTAGTGAATCGGACACGATTGTATATGGGATTGATCAGGGCTACGAAAACCTAACGTACCTAAATATTATTGCTGGCAAGTTACCAAGCGAATCGTCCGAGGCATACCCGATAGTTGTCAATCTATCTGCGTTAAAATCGATTGGTCTTGCCACTAACCCCAAACAAATTATCGATAAGTCGGTCGAAATCATCGTGCCCCTGAATCGAGTTGACGCCCAGCTGGGTACTTTCTCGCATAACTTCCGTGTTGTTGGCGTGATTGACTCGGGCAGTGGGGCGGAGGTGTTTATACCGTCGACCATTTTCCGCGATGCTGGAGTTTCGGATCTCACCCAGCTAAAAGTTGGCGTAAAGGATGTAGATAATATCCGTGTCGTGCGATCCCAGATAGAAAGTTTCGGTTTTGAAACTAGTTCTCCTGTCGATACACTTGATCAGATAAATACTATTTTTAAGTACCTTAACCTCATTTTAGTAGGGTTTGGCGGCATCGGTATGTTGATTGCAGTGCTCGGCATGTTTAATACGCTTACCATATCGTTGCTCGAACGCACCAAAGAGATCGGCCTCATGGTTGCACTCGGCGCCCGTTCGGTTGATATGCGAAAGCTATTTATGCTCGAGGCTTTGCAGCTATCGATGTTCGGAGCAGTTATCGGCATATTATCGGCATTTTTGATTGGACGAGTGGTGAATATGGTCATGAATGTGCTTTCCCATTCCAGGGGCGTACAGAGTGGTTTCGATCTTTTTGCAAATCCGCTGTGGCTGATTGGTTCGACTATTTTGTTTATGATGGTGGTAGGGCTCGTGGTCGTGTATCTGCCTGCGCGCAGGGCAGAGCGCATCAACCCAATAGACGCTTTGCGTCGAGAATAGTATAGGTAGCAAGGATACAAACAATGAATACGAGGCGCCATCTAGAGGACGGGCCTCTAGATATATTGCATTAACATAAAATACTAGTATAAAAACTAGTATTTGAAAGCTTTGTGTATAAGGGGCTATTCCGGTATTCGGTCAACCTTGCTATGCTTACGGTATGAACAAAACACAAAGAACAAAACACCGATGGGTTGATGGCGCCATCGTCTATCAGGCATATCCACGCAGCTTTTATGACAGTAACGCAGATGGTATTGGTGACATACCTGGTGTAACAGCAAAACTAAACTATCTAAAGACACTAGGCGTAAATGCCATTTGGCTTTCGCCATTTTATCCATCGCCAATGGCAGATTTCGGCTATGATGTGGCAGACTACTGCGGCGTAGATCCAATCTTTGGTAGCTTAGCCGACATGGATAAGCTGCTGAAACAAGCCCATAAACGTAACATCAAAATCATGGTTGACTTGGTACCAAACCACACGAGTGATGAACATACTTGGTTTCACCAGTCCCGCCAATCACGCGAGAATCCATATGCCGACTGGTATATCTGGCGTGACCCCAAAGGCCACGACAAAAACGGCAATCCGACACCACCCAATAACTGGCTGGCCATGTTCGACGGTGAGTCGGCGTGGGAGTGGGAGCCGGCCAGGCAACAATTTTATTTGCATACCTTTGATGTGGGTCAACCTGATCTAAACTGGACGAACTCAGAGGTACGCGAAGGCGTCAAGGATGCCATGCGGTTTTGGCTCGACAAAGGTATCGATGGCTTCCGTGTTGATGCCGTACCGTTCATGGCCAAGGAGCCCAAACTCAAAGATGAACCCAAAAATCCCGACTGGAAGCCTGGTTGGCACGGTTATGATCGCCTTAAGCACGTTAATAACCAGGGCTGGCCACACTTGTTTGATTATTTGTCTGAAATGGCGGCGGTTCTCAAGGAGCCAAAATACGCGGCACACGACCGGTTCATGGTGACGGAGGCCTATCCAAGCTGGCATAACAAAATTAGCGACTACATGGCGTATTACAAGGGTATGGACCCCGAGGTTGCAGCGCCGTTTAACTTCGAAGGAATTGGCTTGCCCTGGCAAGCGTCCGAGTGGCATGATTTTTTGAAAGCTTTTCACAAATCACTCGATGATTTTAGCCCGCTTTGTGTCGCCAGTTATGCATTTGGAAACCATGACCAAAGCCGATTGGTCACTCGCATTGGCGAATCGGCTGCCCGCAGCGCAGCGGTTTTATTGATGACGCTGCCTGGCATGGCCTTTATTTACAATGGCGACGAACTAGGTATGAAAAACGGCATCATCCCGCCAGATATGGTACAGGACCCCGGAGCGGTTAGTAGTGAAGGTCGCGATCCAGAGCGCACCCCGATGCAGTGGACACCAGGCAAAAACGCCGGATTTAGTAAGGCTGACAAGACATGGCTCCCAATTGCCGACAATTACAAAACACATAACGTCCGTAGTGAAAGTTGGAACCGACAATCATTCCTGAACCTATACAAAAAGCTAGGCAAATTGCGCAATACTTCCGCTACGCTTAAACATGGTGATTTCAAAATTATCCCAACCAAACACAAAGACGTTCTGGGCTACACACGAAGTTACGACAAAGTAACGCACACCGTGCTGGTCAACTTCTCAGACAAACCAGCCACCGCGAAGCTTACCGACAAGCCAGGTAGATTTGTTTTGTCATCATTTGCCTCGTCCAAGCCAACGGTAATTGATAGCACCGTGAAACTGGCCGCACACGAAGCAGTTATCTACGAATTGTAATGTTATAATTACTGTATAAGGAGTTGACATGCTTCGACTACTTGCTAACCTAACACTGAGTATCCTGGCTAACGCCGTCGGTTTACTGGCTGCCGCACTAGCGCTGGACAACTTCTCGATTGATGCTGCAGGTTTTATTACAGCAGTGCTCATTTTCTCCATCGCCACAACCATACTAGGCCCACTGATTGTCAAAATCGCTCTAACCAGCGCAAATTATCTGGTTGGTGGCATCGCACTGGTCACGACCTTAGTAGGTTTAATTATTACTGATGTCGTCTCAGATCACGTCACGATATCAGGGGTGACCACGTGGGCGGTCGCCACATTGGTCGTGTGGCTGTTCTCGATTATCGGCAGCGTATTATTACCGCTTGTAATCTTCAAAAATGTCCTGCAAAAGAAGCAGTCAGACAACTAAACCCCAAAAATTATCTGTAAAGTATAACTTCGGTTAGTAGTAGGGATATTATGACAGGCTTGGAAAGCGGATTTAAATCCGCTTTCCAATTAACAGATAGAAAAATACATTAATCTGAGTCGTGATCGCGAGTCTTCAACGCTTCGGCCGCCGCAGGATTAAAGCCCTTGAATACCAACCATAACCCCAATACAAGTTCAAAAACAGCGACCGGCAGTGCGCTCAGACCAGCAATTGTACCGTTTTGTTCGGCTAGGCCGAGGATAACCGCCAAAAAGCCGATAAACAGAATCGGTCCACCAATAATCCCAATCTTTGCAAGTGATTGCGGCACAAGCCCCGACTTATATAGCAGATAACCCAAGATTAGATCGTTAAAAGCTGGCATCAGGCTTTGGCTGACTAGGAATATCTGATGGTACAGGGTTGCTAACATGTTACCTATCGCCGCATATTCTGGTCCGACTCCCTTGTCTCGCAGCGCAACCAAGGCCAACATACAGGCAACGCCGGCAAGTATGCCAGCGGCTTCCACGGTTCTGGACGCAATTAAGCCTACCGACAGTAGCTGATTTTGCTTCTTTAGTATGCCAAAAAGCACCACAGCCGTTCCGATCCCCGCCAGTGCCACAATTACTTCCAGTAGAGCACCAATCAGTACAGGTGCAGCTGAACCGGTTCCAGTGATGAACGCGGCATCTTTGGCGTTACCGTACAGCGCCAGGGTAGGTATAGAGACAAAGGTCAGCAAATACAGTACGCCCGCGGTCAGCGAAATTTTCCGGTGCCAGGGTTTATGTAATGTCTGCATGACTAAGTGTTTTTCGTAGAAGCTGCATGAGAGTAATGAATCACAAACATAACTGTAGCATAGTCAAAAACCAGCAAAAATCATCGCTTCTGTACTTTTTCTCAAATAAAACGTCGAGTGATGAGCTCAGTTATTTTGTAAGTACCGCAGTGCGGATCTCTCGTTCTCCAAAGTGGCCACCCAGCAGAATGCTGCCGATATTGCTCAAATCGGCTTCGTACAGCAGCGTATTCTTTTCAGGAAAGCCGGCTTCATAGGCCCAGCCAGCCAGGTCGTCAGTACCAATTTCGTCAACGGCAGGACGAGCCAAGGCGCGGATGACCAGCATACCACCCTCTTTTAATAGTGAGTATCCATTTTCGATTCCTCGTCGCATGTCTTCGGGAGTTGTATGCTGCATGCCCGTTGCCAGAATAATGTCTGCCACCTCGACTAACGCTCCTTGGGCACGTTGTGCACTAACCATTTCATCCGTCGCAGCAGCAATGCCATCTTCGCGGCCGATGTAAAACCTTTGGTCGATAATGGCACGGGCTACATCCTGGCCGTACCTTGCTTTATATGTATTAAGTAGGACTTGGTTTGTGAAATGTGTGCGTGTCAGAGGACTGAAGACGAATGGCCGCTGGTCGCTTGTTATGAAGTTCATTTGATCATTGAGGTAACTTCGGCTCGTCAAACAGGCTCCGTAATCGATAACATGTGAGGGTGGTCGCTTGAGGGCAAGCCCATTGTCGTCTATGGTAACCACTTCTGGGAAAATCTTTACTGTGCTGTCCGACTGGTATGCGGCAAAAAGACTGTTTGTAACGAAGTATTCGGCTGCAAATGTTTGGAAATCGTATACAAGACCTGGCCTTAGACCATTCACCATGGCGACGTCTGCCATTGCCTTGGCAACTAGACCATTGGCAAAATGATTCTCGCCATAGAGCTCAGCTTTTCTGCCGGTGTAAGGAAGATGTGCCAGCACAAAGTCACCATCGGCCAGTCCAGTAACCGACGCTGGCATAAAGTCATTAGCAATCTCGTCTCTGTTAATCGAAGCTAAGTCTTCAAGCCCAATCGTTTCAACCAATTCCGCAAAAGATACTGTAGACATTTTCATATAATACAATAAATATAGTATAATTACAATATCTAAGGTTAGATTCCTCTTCTGTAAAGAATTTATTTGGAGGACGATCTGTGACGTTATTGCAACCGAACTTCGGAAAGCTCAGCCAAATCTCAAGATAGCAAAAACCCCAACATAACTTCATTCCTTTCGGAAGAACTACTAGATAGTAGCAGATGTTGGGGTTGATTTGCAGAGTAGAGCATGGGCGAGTGACCGACCGGTCAGGTTACGACCGGTCGGTGACTCATGGGCTCAGAAGCCGCGGCTGCCCTCGCGGACGACACCGTTGGCGTACTCGGCGATCAGGATGAGCGCCTCGTTGTACATGCGCTGGCGCCGCACTTCGACCGGGATCTGCTGGACCGACAGCGTGTCGTTGTCGATCAGCAGCCGGATGAGCTGCGCCCGGCAGACGGAGAACTCGTCGTCCTTGCCCAGGTACTGCCTGAGCTTCACGATGAAGCGGTCGCGCAGGCTGGGGTCGAGCATGACGGCGTAGATCTCGCGCTGGTGCGAGTACTCCCCCTCGTATTGGCGGTAGAGCACGAAGCCGTCTAGCTCGTAGTGGAACTTGGGCAGTCGGTCAACCGCCATGAAAGGCGTGTCACCATCCTGGGGGTTCAGCAGTCGGTCGGTGAGCGTGCGCTCGTTGGTGGTGCTGGACATGTCGTTCCTTCTTCCGTGGTGTGGTTGTTCGGAGTGGGTGGTGCGGACAGTTGTTAGACAACTGATAGTAACCATCTATACGGATAGCTGATATCAGTTGTCTAGCCTCTACTCTGTAAATATGCTTCGGAGTGCTAAATCTCAACGAAACTCTTACATTATACTACTTTTATTTATATTTGTCAATAATTATTTCACTGATAACAGAGATAAAATGCTTATGCTTGGAGAGCTATCTGGGATAGCGGACTTCGTCCTTTTACACTGCGGCGTGCTCGATGCCAGCATCTGCGCGCGTCCTCGCTTCACCGAACCCACGACTACGATATTTTTCTTTGAAAAATCTCTGTCGTGGTTTCGACTCGACCGCACGACCAAATAAAAAGACCCACCCGTGGTGAGTCATTTTATTTGAGGGCCCGGTGGGATTCGACCTACCTCCGGCAGGACCGCGACTTCACTATTGGCAAACCCGTTGCCATCGGAAGGTTGCTTTGCGGCCCGCCACTGGCGCCTCTCACCACTCCACGCGCGTGTCGTGTATCCGAATCTCAGCCTGATCGTGCCAATGAAAAAGCCCCAGCAAGCTGAGGCGTTTTCATTGGAGGGCCCGGTGGGATTCGAACCCACGACACGCGGATTAAGAGTCCGCTGCTCTAACCAACTGAGCTACGGGCCCGCAATTTGTGCGGGACGCAACGGCACAACTATACCAAATTACCCCTGTTCTTTCAAGCAGTAGACGATGTCTGCTAAAATGGTAAACATAAGCAGAAAGGAAAAAATTTATGCAATCGGATAAAGTACTAGAATTTCACGGTAAGGCAGGCGGTTATTTTGTAGTCGCTATCGTCACATGGATTATGACATACATACCATTCCTGGGCTGGGCATTTGCCTTTAACTATGCAGCAGACTGGATGGTTGATAACACAACCGTGCGTGGTAAAAAGCTTGCCTACAAGGCTGGCTACGGCGAAACACTTGGGTTCGTTGCAGTCAACTTCTTGCTCATCATTGTCACGCTGGGAATCTATTCATTCTGGTTCGTGCCAAAATCATATCGCTATGTCATGGATCACGTGAGCGAAGCCGGTGACATGCCTGCTGCACCAGCAGCCCCTGCAGCTCCGGAGGCTCCAGCACCAGCTGACAAACCGGCCGACAGCACCACTCCTCCAGCAGTCCAGGGTTAATTACAGAGGTAACTCTGCTATACTAGTGCCGTGAAAGTATTAAACGGCAAAGAGTTGGCCGGCTTCATTCAGGAACGCCAAGCTAAGCAGGTCAGAGCCCTGCGCCAAGCGGATCATGTCCAACCAAAACTGGCTATCGTGGTAACCATCGATGATCCGGTTATTGAGACCTATGTCCGGCTGAAACAAGAATACGGCGCTGATATTTTGATTGATGTCGACATCCACCGCGTCAAACTGGCGGCGGTGACGGATCTGCTTGCGCAACTCAACACCGACCCGTCTGTACACGGCATTATCGTGCAACTTCCCATCGAGGACCCGTCCAAAACAGATGAAATTGTTAATTTGGTGGCTCCAGAAAAAGATGTTGATGCCCTTGGTAATCAAGCCACGTTCCAGCCCGCCACTCCCATGGCAATCATGTGGTTGCTAGCTGGCTACAATGTAGATCTGGCGGGCAAGAAGGTATTGCTGGTTGGACGCGGCAAGTTAGTCGGTGCACCGCTGGAAAAATTATTACGAAGCATGGACGTTGATGTCCAAGTGGCCGATCGCTCGATCGAAAACCTAGCAGACAAAGTCATGGAAGCTGACGCCATCATTACCGCCACTGGCAGCCCGGCGATTATCAATGCCAGCATGCTGAAAGAGAAAGCCATTGTAGTAGATGCTGGTGTTGCCAGTGAATCCGGCAAAACAGTCGGCGACCTGGCTGATGACGTCTACGAGCGCGATGATCTGACTATTACGCCGAAAAAGGGTGGGGTGGGTCCACTGACGGTCTGCGCCCTGTTTGACAATGTCATCCGCGCCGCCCGTCAAACCGCTGAACCGCAACAGCCTACCAATTAGCGCAGCTTGTTTTCGATCTGTTGCCAGACCTCGTCGGGCATACTGCCCGCTTGCAAGGCGCGAAAGTCGTAGTCGTCGGGTAGTTCAAATTGATAGCGATCCAAGGCTGGGTAAGCAGGTTGTGCAAGGCGCATGGCCTGACGTGATTCGCGCACTTCGCCCACACATTCCAGTGGCTTACCACCCTCAATGCCAAGTAGTTGGCGGTATGTTACATCTAGACCGGGATCAAGCAGTAGGTTTTTTCCACCGAAAAGACTTTCGATTTTTTCACGAGGCACAAACGGCGTGAGTGCCAGAAAGACAAAAGCACATTTAGGACATGTTCCATCCCAAAAAATATGATTGCTATCATGTGTGAAGGCCCGATTGCACGAGCTAAATACATCCTGATAAGTCTCAAAACCAGACGTTGCGAATAACTCAGCTATTCTCAGTTCACTCAGTGGTCGTAACAGAGAATAGTATCGCAATGAGTCGCCGAACTTCGACTGTAATACCGCCTGAAAAGCCGTTTCAAATGCCTGAGATTTCGAGTATTGATGATTAACTTGTACGCCCTGATATTCCAAAGTCGGCTCGTTGGCTGAAAATTCATTAGACACGACCACATCGCGCTTACCAGACAGCACGGCTACAACAGTGCCAACACAAGCCAGAATTGCCGAGATAGGGACGTGTCCGTTGTAGGCACCTTGCTCGTTCAGGGACAACAATTGTCTATCCCATTGTCTGTCGACCCAGAAGTGAGGCAGTCCAACCCGCTCGACGAGTGGCGACAGTTGCTTTTTGTGTCCCACGCTCCAGGTGGCAAGGTCTTCTTCTCCGCGCAATAGTTCAATACTTACCAATGAATCTTTGCCGCCACCCAGACCAACCAGTTTTCCGGCAAGTTCCGCATGTACGGGGTCTACGTTCTCTGCATTAACTGGGAAGCTAATTTTACGCCTCGGGTCGAGCTTGTTAACGAAAAAGAACTCACCCAGCCCGTTTTGCCAGGTTTGGCTCAAGAAATCAGCAGTAACTTTGTCTAGGGAGCCTTTTTCAATCACAATCTCGTCGGGTAAAAATGTCTTGTAGTACGACACGCCCGCCATGAAAAACAGCAACTGCAGCGCGCGGTCTAGTGCCTCTTGTTGGTATGGTTGGAAATCAAAGTTAAAGGTGTACGTTTCTTTGAATTCAAATGCGTCGTCAATACCATACACCAATTCCAAACTTTTTGTTTCGGTGACGAAACGATAATCTTTAAAAATAAACTGTTTGTACTGACTCATAGGGCACTCACCGTTGCTTTGAATTGTTGTCCTCGATCTTCGAAGTTCTTGAACATGTCAAAACTCGCAAAACCAGGCGATAGAACGATTGAATCACCATTTTGGGCAAGGCTGAGCGCCCGTTGGACCACTTCTGGCATAGTTTTGACATCTGTGGCCTCGGTGTAGTCGCTTACTTCCGCAGCTTGCAGGGCTTCTATGAGCCGTGGACCGCTTTGGCCAACGATCATGAGCGTACGGATGTCTTCTCGCCCTGAGACAAAGTTTACAAAATGCTCCAGTGGCAACATGCGATCAAACCCACCAACGATCATGACCTTTTGACCGGGGACTGCATCAATTGCTGCCTCTGTTGCCAGCAGTCCGGACGAAAATGAGTCGTTGAATAACTTTATTCCGTTATATTCACGCACGAATTCCAGTCGGTGCTCCAGCCCGCTAAACTCACCCAGAACTTTGCGTAGAGGTTCTGGATCAGTGAAGCCAGCTAGCCATAGTGTAGTCACGGCGGCACAGACATTTTGCCAGTTGTGCTTGCCGAGTAGTCTAATGTCATCAACCGAGATAATTTGCTGATCTTCGACCGCGATAAAGCCATTTTGGACTGCCGCACCCGGCGCGGTCATAAACGGTACGGTCTGACCCAGCCCCGCGCTGGCAATCCGGTAGGAGTTGTCGTTCTCAGCATTATAGATGGCAATATCATCGGCAGTTTGATGGGCAAACAGCTGCTCCTTGGCAACCAGGTATTCTTCCATGTCGGCATGCCAATTCAGGTGCTCAGGCACCACCATGAGACAAACCCCGATATGTGGTGAACGCTGTGTGTCAATCAACTGAAAACTGGACAACTCTAGCACAACCCAATCGTCGGCCCCAATTTGGTCAATAAAACTCAGTGGCGCCACTCCAATGTTTCCGCCCAGGAACACACGCTGCCCGTTTGCCTCCAGCATTTTTGTTATCAAAGTTGAGGTTGTGCCCTTACCCTTGGTTCCCGTTACGCCAATGATATTTTTAGTCGGGCAAGCTTCCAAGAATATATTAATCTGGCTCGTGATCTTGCCAGCCAGGTCTGGGTTCTTATCTAAAATCTGTCGAGGATGAATGCCGGCACTACGAACAACCAGATCAAACTGGCCTAAATTATCCAAGTAGGCGTCGCCGAGTATGCCTTGCACCGCCTCAGGCAGTTGTAGGGAAGTATCTTGGTCGCATATGGTCAGTCGGTGGCCGCCTTGTCGCGCAAAATAGTCGTAAGTTGCCCGACCCTCAACGCTAAACCCGACAATCGCAATATTCATGGCGTTAGTATGACAAAAAACAGGGGAAATTACGACTTTAGTGTCTTTTGGACGACCTCAGCCACCTGGCGCGGCGTCATGTCGGCTTTTAGGATAACTGCGCTGACATTGAGCTGTTTTACGCTGTCTGGGATCTCTTGCTCGCCCTTGTTCGTCAAAATAACCACTTTGATGTTTTTGCCCCATGGTTTCTTGCGCATGGCGGCCAGCATCTCGTCACCAGTCATTTCTGGCATCATCAGATCCAGTAAAATAATGTCAGGCTTCATACTTTCGACCAATTCCAGGCCAAGTTTGCCGTTTTCGGCCGTTTCGACTTCGAAGTTTTCCGCCTCAAACTTGAAGCGGTACATCTGGCTAATCGCCTGATCATCCTCGATAATTGCAATTTTCGACATCTGTATCTATCCTACGAGAATAATTGGTTTTTGACAATCAAGTCTTATTCAGGCCCAATATTTCTTCGACGATGGCCACAATCTGTGACGGCGTATGGTGGGCCTTTACGATGTAGCGATCGACACTGAGAAAACGAAGATTGCGTGGAGCCTCATCCTTACTAATGTTGGTCAGTACAACCACCCGTACACTGCTCCCCCAGTCGGTGGAGCGTAGTTTCTCCAGCATGACGTCACCGCTCATCACTGGCATACGTAAATCTAACAGAATAAGATCAGGCTCGAAGCCCTTAATGACTGCCAGGCCCTCCTGCCCATTGGAGGCGGCCCTGACCTCAAAGCCATCGTTCTCCAGCTTATAGACATAGAGCTGCTGGATTGACGGCTCGTCTTCAACCACAACGATTTTCTTCATATTGTCCTAACAGTATAGACCATGCTAAAATTCACTACAGTTCTACACCTTAGAAGCCCAAAGACGTCCTTTGCTCCAAAAGTGGAGTAGGGCGTCTTTTATTTTTAAAAATCAGATAATTGACAGAAAATAAAACTTATGCTAAAATACTATCTGTTAAACCAATAATTATGACATCAGAAATACAACCATCCGAATTCCCCTCTGTCCCTGCAACCCACCAGAGTGAATTAGATGTAACCACACCTCGAGAACCAGAGGCTTTGGTTGTCGATGCCGCAATTCCTGAGGCGAGTGACGACGCTAAGTCTAGGGCACTCAAAAAGTGGCTCACGGGTGGTGCTCTGGGTTTGGCTGTAGTTGGTGGTGCGTATGCTCTGGCAACAAATCCCATTGGCGAACTGGCACATGATGTCAAGGAAGCTGCGCCGTGGGCCGTCGGTGGCCTTGCGCTTTCTGAGGCCGCGTTTGTAGTTGGTGGCGGCATGGCACTAACGGGCGCTGGGAAAAATAGTGGTGGTTTGCTGCGAGTTCGAACAAACTACATGCAGCTACTTAAGGAAGCTAAAGATGCAACGTTAGACAGTCGATTGTTCCGCACGGGCGTGGCACTGAATACAGTTGGTGCACTCGGTACGGCCGCCACGATTGGCGTTGGTGCCGTCGTAGCGTTGCCACCCGAAACTTGGCCGGGTGCAGTCGGAGTAGCTGGGCTAGACATGGCTGGTACTTTCGCAGTACGTAGTCCGATCTATGCAGGTATTCGTCGTCGTCAAGAAGTTGCTAGAAGTGAAAGGGCTCCTAGGATCACGGTTCGACATGCACGTTTAGACGACATTGATCGGCTAGCAGACATAGACCTGGCTAGCTTTGATGAAGCGTATGGTGATGATAAGCCCGAAAAGACTGCGGTCGTCGATATGCTAACCAGACGGTGGCATAATGCTGCTGACTGGATGTATGTCGCGGAACAGCAGGATGAAATAAGGGGATTTGTGACAGCATTTCGTACAAATAAGTCAGCCGATGAGTTCACGTCCTGGGAGGATACTACCAATGATGGCACACTGGACGGTGTTGTAGAGCCAAAAGGTAAGTATGTATACGTCTGTAATATGACTATCGAAAAAGGCTTCGGCGCATCTGCGATGGATATGTTGTTAGCCAATCTTTTTGCCAATTCTATCGCCGAAGGTGGTGTCGAATATGGCTATTTTGAATCACGGATGCCTCAGTTCAGACGTCTACTTGAAAGGAATGGTTTGCTTGATATGGCCAATGATGACCCTGCGTTCTTGTCAGAATTGGCTCAAGATTATACTGAACTACGAAGACGAGATGGCAAACGATATGACTGGCAGCTGCGAATGTACGAAGGCATGGGCTTTACTCTCGGTAGAGCGGTTTCTGGAGCATTCAATGATGAAGGCTCGATGAATTTTGGTGTAGTAGCAAAAGTTGCATCGCCTCTTAAAAATCAACCGGCAATCGTACGTCGACCAGCCGCTAAAGCTTTGCGTCAAATTGCAAAACACCCTAAACTACTTGAGAAGGCACTTTCACTTTAATGAATCACACAAACAAAAACCCTTCGTTGACAGTCGAACCGCCAAAATCAAAGTCAAAACCGCAGCCAAGATACAATGTGGAGTATTTTCATATTTACACCGATGAAAAGATCGAAACCCGTCACGTCGAAGGTCTGGAAAGTCTGCGCGCCCTACACCAAGCATGGTCGTTTGATTACGACAAAATCCTACTGATCGACAACTATAATCCAACACTTCACACATTGTCTGCCCAACAAGTTCTCGAATATCTCGCTTCAAAAGGCATGTCGCCAGACTTTTGGGCATACGAAGGGGATCTAGTAGAAAATGCCAAGCTGTTACTAGAACAAATGAACGAGAGCAAGCTTAAGAGAAGCTACCTCAAATACATTGATGCGCATAACAAGTACCCCTGCTCTCTACTCACGGCCGCCTGGTACCTAACCCGGCTAGGTAAGCTGGATACATCAGTCATCCGAAGTGTAAGCGACACGGTGTATGTGCCCGCTGACAGACTTTTTAATCTGTTGCCGGAGGACTATAAGCCAGTTGAAGATCGTGCGAACAAAGTAATACTGTCATCGAACTTCGCAGCCGAAGCCGACAAAGTGCAGGATTTATTTTACCCCGTTAGCGCTGGTCGAGCTCTCGAATTATTCTAAAAATTACGCCAGACGCCGCCGATGTTTTAAAATAAGCATATGCTTATTTATCTAGGACTGCTGGCAATGTTTACGGCGTTCGCTGTTTTAATCGCAGGTCTGCTGGCTTTTATTAGAAACACCAAGGGTGCCCAAAACAGATGGTTTTTCATTGTTACGATATTCATTGCTTTATGGATCGGATTAAATTTCTACGATAGTAACTTCGTAATTCCTTCAGTAACCGAAACGGTGCTACGTTTCGAGTTTGTCGCAGCGTTATTCATCGCCTGGTCTGTACTCGGCTTCTCCAGAGTGTTACAAGCGAACGTAACAGATATACGCAAAAGTGGGTCCGGTGAACAAGCAGTGCTCGTGGGCTTGCTAGTTGCAAATTTACTATTCTCTTTACTGATAGTTTCTGGCGGAGTTGTAAATGCTGATATAACGGATGGCGTTCTAAATGTTGAGTACACGAATTGGTTTTTCTTGTACGTTTTAGTTTTATTTGCCTATTTCGGGTATGCTCTAGTACGACTACTTATCCGGCGTCGTGTCATAGAGGATCGAAGTGCTATAAATACCATCTTCTTTGGCGTTTTTATTGCCTTTGTAGCGAATACTCTCTCAAACCTTATTTTTCCGTTCCTTATTAACAATCGACAAGCAGTAGAGGCTCTCAATATCGTTGGCTATCTTGGACTCGTTATTTTTGTTTTCTCGCTGTTTATTGCTATCACGCGTCAGCGCTTGTTTGATATCAAGCTAGTTGTTGCACGATCGCTTGCCTACCTACTATCACTGGCGGTGCTGGCCGGTATCTATGGACTGGTAATTTTTGGTATCTCACAAACCGTATTCAACATTGACATCTCAGTAGGTGCGCAAATATTCTTGGCAACATCCACTGGTATCCTTGGTCTCGCATTCCAGCCGTTTAGGAGGGTATTTGATAATGTCACTACCCACATTTTCTACCAGGACGCGTATGACCCACAGAAACTGTTTGATCAGCTTAACAAGGTATTGGTATCAAGCCTAGACGTAGGCTACCTCATGCGACACAGTAGCGCCATAATTAGCAGCACGTTAAAGAGTGAGTTTTGTGTCATTAACCTGAACCGTGGAGATCGACTTTTCGGAGAGAATGCCGATATCCTTGCCAAGAAGAAAAAAGCAATGCGTGTTATACGATTTGAGTCCGGGCGCGTCAAGCACAATAGTATTCTGGATGATTCACTAGGACAAAATCACATCGATCTACGACAGGCAATGGCAGACACGGGTGTTGCGCTTATCGTAAAAATTGGCCCTGGTCGTTTACATACAGAAGGCATGGGTGAAATATTGCTAGGTTTTAAGAAAAGTGGTAACCCTTATAATGACCAAGACTTTCGCAATCTGGAAGCCGTTGCGAATGTGTTGGTGCTTGCTATCCAGAATGCTTTACGCTTCGAGGAAATCCAGCGCTTCAACGAACTACTGCAAGAAAAAGTTGAGGAAGCGACTCGCAAACTACGAGACACTAATCAAAAGCTGCGTGAACTGGACGACACTAAGGACGACTTTATTAGCATGGCCAGCCACCAACTGCGTACGCCGCTGACGAGCGTCAAGGGCTACTTAAGCATGGTGCTAGAGGGCGATGCGGGCAAGGTGACAGCTACGCAGAAGAAAATGCTGGGTCAAGCTTTTACGAGCAGCCAACGCATGGTCTACCTGATTGCTGACCTACTCAACGTGTCGCGCCTCAAGACCGGTAAGTTCGTCATTGATGCTCACCCAACGAATCTTGCCGAGATGGTGCAGGAAGAAATCATTCCCCTCACAGAATCCGCCAACGCGCGAGGCATTGACCTGAAATATCATAAACCTGCCAACTTCCCGGCAATTGATTTGGACGAAACGAAAACTCGCCAAGTGATTATGAACTTTATCGACAATGCCATTTACTACACTCCTTCTGGCGGTCATATCGAAGTCCAGCTGGAAGATACGCCAACATCCTATGAACTCAAAGTTGTCGACGATGGTATTGGCGTGCCAAAGGTTGAGCAGCATCACTTGTTTACGAAATTTTACCGCGCAGGGAATGCCCGCAAGGCGCGGCCAGATGGCACCGGTCTAGGCTTGTTTATGGCCAAGAAAGTTATCTTGGCACAGGGTGGTTCGATTATCTTCGAAAGTCGTGAGGGCAAGGGCAGTACCTTTGGTTTCTTGTTCCCGAAAAAGCACCACCCAGCTTCAAAGCCATTGCCTGTTGCCACAACAGGGGTGAAACAACCATAGCAATACTAGCCATTAGATACTAGCTTACAGGGGTAGTATGCAAGTATTTACAAGACTAAGTGATTATGGTAATAATATTGACATTTTAGACATTTTGTGGTAAATTTATAGCATCCACGTTGCCGGGTGAGGGATCATCCAATCTGAAACGTTTTGGTGTTTCTGAGAGACAACACCACGAGCGGAATCCGGTGAGCGGGAGGACGTTAACAAGTCAGATCATTACAGAGTCATTGATCCTGCCTGGCTACAAACCAAAGCAGAACATTGGGCGTAGGGCGCATCCTAGTGATGGGCCTGTGCAACGTACGCCCAATGTTCTGCTTTGGTTGAGCGTTGACTGGACTTTGTCTAGTCGGAAGCTCCCGGCAGATCGATGCTTTGTTTACCAAAACTATCTAAATAGTAAGTCCTTCCGGGGAGCAGCTGTTTGCGGATAACGTGTTTGTCCGCCTGCAGCTGTTCCCGTCCGGGAGCTGTAAAATTGTTGGTTCGCCAACACGACTGCAGTTCCCGTTGAAAGGAGGGGACTACTACATGTACTTGTCCGAACTCAGGCAAGTTACGGTGCGACTGCGCGACAACTGGCGATATCATCGTCAGGAGCGTAAAGTCATCAACCGTGACTGGCGCCGTGAGGCGTGGCGGAAGTTCCGCTCGCCACCGGAAAGTGTCTGGATCTGGAACTGGCTGCAATGGTTGGTCGTCGTACCGACTGTTGCTACGGTTGGCTTCATCAGCTTCACACCCGTGTTGCTGTGGAACCAAGAGACCTACGTCAGTCTGAGCGATGACTCATTCTCGTACTGGAGTGTGTGGGCAATCTATGCCGCAGTGCTCCTGTTCTTGGGTTTCATCGCTTCGTTGACCGTCTTGGACGTGAGCAATTACGTCAGAGATCGTCGCCAGTACCGACCTGCAAAAAAAGCCCAGCCCCGGCCTCGCCCCAGTGTGAGATGCAAGCCGGGCAAACACCGACTCGAAAAAAGGAAGAGGTTCCGACCATGACCGACACGACCGACACCACCACCTCCGCGCTGAGCATGGAGAGCATCATCGCCGCTGCCGAGGGGGACGTCGCCGACAAGAAGCGCAAGGTGTCCATCGCCAAGGGACAGCTGACCAAGGCCAACAACGCCCTCGACAGGGCCCAGAAGCGGGTCGACACCGCTCACGTGGCCGTCGACCAGGCCCTGGCCGATCTCGAGGAGGCGGAGAAGCTCGTCGCAATGTTGCGCGGTGAGTCGACCAACCCCCGACGCTCCCAGCGTCGCTGGTTCCAGCGCGGATCCTCCGGATCCGAGCAGGCCGAGACCGACGCCACGTCCAAGGCGGACTCCCAGGAGCCCGCCCCCACGTCCGACACGTCCACCGGCGGCCCCTCGTGGCTCGAGCGCATGCTCAACCGGGCAGCCAACTAGTCCCAGGAAGGGGATAGAAGATGTATCAGTACCTCGTCGGAGGTGTCATCTTCGCCGTCGCCTACCTGGCGTCGATGTGGATGCTCCGCAAGTCTGAGAAGCGTGAGAGCGCTCTTCTCGTACCTGACCAGGACCGACGCGATCGCCTCAGGGCGATCTTCGGTTCCATGTTCTGGGCCCTGACGGCCTGGATCCCCGCCTCGATCGGTGTCTGGATCTGGCACTTCTTCGGTGCCAGCGCCCTCGCGGCTCGTCCGTGGTGGCTCTGGCCGCTGTTCGTGTTCCTGATGATCCTCCCCTTCGCCATGGCCTTTGTGCCGCGTGTGGTGCCGACCAAGGCAGCTCAGTTCTTCGGACTGAGCATGGTCTTGGCCGTGTTCGCCCAGCCGTGGTTTCACCGCGGCGAGTCGCACGGCATCCTGTGGTGGCACACGACGTATCCTTCGGGAGCTGTCGTGGCCATGCTGCTGGTCGTCGCCGGCGCCATCGTGGCGCTGCGTGGAGGCCGATTGCCGGCCTGGCTCGCGTTGGGTGTGGTCATCTGGTTGTCCACCGACTGGGGAACCAGCAACTGGGCTGATGTCCTGTACGGCTTGGCAGTCGTCCTGGTCCTCGCGGCTCTGGTCGGCCTGGTGCTGTACCACACACGCGAGCTCTTCCAGAGCATGGCTGCAACCGTGACCCTGCTGTTGCTGGTGGCGATGCAGATCGCGCTGATCGTCGTCGGCTTCCATCAGCAGATGCAGGACGTGGACCAGCCGTACTGGTGGCTCCAGTCCCTGGCGGAGTGGCTCCTGGCGCTCGGACTCATCATGCTGTTCGTGGCCCTTCGGGTGCTGCGTACCTGGGCAGTGCTGCTCTGCGTGGCCCTGCTCGTGCTGTCGCTGATGTTCTGGACCGCCCACTGGATCGCGACGTCCTTCGACGATGCGAACCTTTCGGTGACCACCTCCACCGGACAGGCTGACGAGTCCTCGGACTCGACGGACGGCACCGACGACACGGCGACCGACGAGTCCACCGACACCGCGTCGGGTGACGACACGGGCACCGACGACACCAACGGAGAGGAGGCCGACCAGGCCAAGGACAAGGACAAGAACAAGCCCAGCGCCAAGACCATCCGGGCGCTGACGGTGAGCTTCGTCGACTCGGACAACACCTGTTCGATCCTCGTGCGCAAGCACGGTGGCCGGGTGGCGACGACCGACGACGGCGAGGACATCGTCAAGTTCGACATCGGTGCGCTGCACCGGGTCGGCACGGGCAAGGACCTGCGTCGTTGGTCCGACGCGCTCAGCACCCCGCTGAGTGGCGAGACCAACGCCGACAAGTTGGAGGCCGTCAAGGTCGCCATCTGCCAGGATCCGCTGTACGGCGCCACCGTGGCCAACATGTTCGCCACCCTCCGGGTTGGCGATGTGAAGGTTCGGTCGTTGAACCCCTGGCTCAAGGGCATCGAGGCCCCGGCCAAGATCAACGACAGCGCGCTGAAGGCCATGCCGTTGGCGGGGGTCAACGTTCCCACCGACGCGCAGGTCGCCAAGGCAGTTCGCCGCAACCAAGCCTGGCAGGACACGGCCGCAAGGCTCAACACCCTGCTGGACCGGTTCCAGGTCACCAAGGTTCGGTCGCTCACCAGCGTCCGGAACTGGCACCTGGTGGCCGGTGGCCTGGTGGCTGGCAGCCTCCCCGAGGTGGGTCTCAACCCGCAGCAGGAGAGTCTGCCGGCACTGGTGCTGGAGATCACCCAGAAGGGCGCTTGCGCCCCGCTGGCCGTCATCGGCTTCAACGCCGGTGACAAGCGGCCGGAGGTCTTCCCGACCCCCAGCTGTGGCTCCACGCCGACGCCCGGAACGCCGACCACCACCCCGCCTGGCAACCCGCCGAGCGGTGGCTGTGTACCGCCCAAGGCGCCCAACGGCTACCACGTCGAGGGCTGCCATCTGGTGAAGGACGACGGACAGTCGTTCAACTGCCAGCAAAACGGTGGACCCAAGTGCCCGCCCAACGGCGGTGCCCAGGGTGGCGGAGGTCACGGTCAGGCAGGCGGCACCAGCGGTGCTCCCGATCAGCCGAGCTCCAGCTCGAGTGGTTCCGGAGGCGCCCCGCCGCCCACCAACCCCCCGGATGACACGGGACAGGGTGGCAGCAACGACACTCCCATTCTCACTCCTGGGGGCTGACCTGGCACATTCCAGACCGAGCTGACACCACCACGGTGGCAGTGTGAGCGTTAGGCGCTCGAAGTTTCGGTCCCCCGAGATAGTTAAACGGTGAACATGCATCACTGCGTGGAATTGGTCGATATTGACTGAGTACTTGATTGAAGGCTTCGGCTTTCACTTCAACCTCAGTTTTTATCACCAATTCCACGCTTCACCCATGCTTTGTCATCCTGAATTTAGTTCAGGATCCACATGTTTCAGCACCGAAAAGCTGACAAATAGCATAGATTCCGGATCAAGCCCGGAATGACAGAAGGCAAAACGCGTGCTTTGTAATGATCTGATTTGTTGGCAACAGTGACTCTGGTCACTGGTTCGTTCATTAACAATTTGGGCAACGGTACACACGCAAGTACCCTCTCGCAAGCTACGTTCGGTCTACCCGCAACTAGCTGGCAGTAAGTACGAAATGTGTGAAAAAAATTGTTAATGAACATCGTGCCAAAACGGCACATAACTAATGGAAGGAGATCATATGTTCAAACGTATGTTCAACACTGTTTCCAAGCGTCTTGCAGCTGGTGCCATCGTGGCTCTAGCATTGGCGTTTCCAGTAGCGACCACGGCAGCACAGACTGTCAAATTGGAAAGCTCACTGGGCGTCCTGAACGTGACACGCAAGGAAAGCAAGTTCAAGCACTCAACCAGTGCTAGTTACGACCAGGTAGTCAAACTACAAGTTTACTACCACAACACCGAAGAGCCAAACTCAGGCAAAATTGCCAAGAATCTGACTGTTAAGATCAATATTCCTAACGGTTCTGGCAAAACTCAGACTGTTACCAGCAAGGTTTCAGCTGACAACGCCAACACCGTTAAAAGTACTGCTACCATCAGCCTCGACAAGAGTGATGCATACCTGCAGTACATTCCAGGTAGCGCGATTTGGCGCCACAACACTGGTACCAACAAGAACATCAAGTACGTCAACACGAAAATCTCTGACAAGGTTGTCACCAGCGGTGCTGGCCTGCGTCTAGAGAACGAAAAGCCTTGCTACAACTTCTCAGCAACGGTTACGGTTCTGGCCCGCGTTATGGTGCCTGGCGTAACGGTCGAGAAGCACATTAGCGAAAACGGTAAATGGGTTACTTCTAACCAAGCCAACCCAGGTGAAACGGTTAAGTACATGATCACCTACAAGAACACTGGTAACACGCAGCAAAACGATGTCGTTATCCGTGATGGTCTGCCAAAGGGTATGACCCTTGTCAACGACAGTACCTACCTGTACAACGCTACCAACCCGAACGGTGTGCTGATTACCAGCAACAACCTGTCTAACGGTGGTATCGTTATCGGTAACTATGGTCCTGGCGCCAACGCTTTCGTTATCTTCAAGGCAACTTTGCCGAGCCAAGATACGCTAGAGTGTGGTGACAATGACTTTACCAACATCGGTATTGCTCACCCTAAGGGTATGAGCGAATACTACGCCAAGGCTGACACCAAGGTCACCAAAGAATGTGAAACTACTCAGCCTAAGTACTCTTGTGACGAGTTTGATGTTACAACTGGTGATAACCGCCTGGTAACTGTTAACAAGTTCAAGTACACCGCGACGAACGGCGCAACCTTCTCTAATGTTGTTATCGATTGGGATGACGACAGTGAAGCGTTGACGACTGACGCACCGGTTGGCAAGACACACACCTACGCTGAAGACGGTACCTACAACATCACGGCAACTGCTCATTTCAAGGTCGATGGCCAAGACGTGACAGCTGACGGTTGTAGTGCGACTGTTAAGTTCAGCAGCACACCTACGACTCCAAACAAGCCTGTCAAAGAATTGTCTGACACAGGTCCCGGCGCGGTCTTTGGCCTAGCCGCTTTGGTTGCTATCGTAGTCGCCGTTGCCCATCGTTTGTTCGCGGTCCGCCGCAGCGTTCGCCAATAATCCACGTGATTATTGAACGGACGTCAAAGCTGTGGATAAGCACTAGCATTTGAACACATTTTGTGCTACACTGCTAGTCAGTTTAACAGAGCAAAGACTGACCGCTCCAACAAACACTCCCAACAAAAATCCCCCGGCACTCGTCGGGGGATTTTTTTTATTCTCATTTGGTGATCCCAAGGGGAATCGAACCCCTGTTGCCGGGATGAAAACCCGGTGTCCTAACCGCTAGACGATGGGACCGTCTAAGTTGAATTGTAAATGATAGGGGTTCGATTCGGAATC
>JAGQNT010000190.1 GCA_020427965.1 Candidatus Saccharimonadota bacterium
CGACGATGTAGCAGCTGGGGACAAGATTAGAATTGACGTGGATGCAGTCTCAACCACAGCCCCGAAGGGGTTATATGTTGAGCTAGAGTTCAGGACTCCGTAATATGTTCCTTGACTATAAAATCGCAGAGGAGCGCGAAGATGATGGTGTCATCTACCAGAAAGTCCGTTACTATGAAGGGGACACTACAACGGAAGACGAACGCAATCCAGACAACCCGGACGAGCTAATCCCCGTCACTCGTTATCGCCGGGTAAGCTTGATAGAGGAAGTAGAATACGAATATGAAGCCAACTAAGGGACAAGCCATCAACTTTATCAACAACGAGCTGAAGAAGCTTGCTAAGGCGCGTGGGGCAAAAATACTACCAGCTCAAGCCCAGGTGAAGGTGGCTGACATTGCTAAAGTAAAAATCAAAAATGCAACATCTCGTAGACCACAATGACCTAGCTTTCATTTATGAGAAAGGGTTTCGTCCCAAGGGTTTTGCCCCGTGCCCACGTTCCAGTGACGGCCACATCAATCCGCAAGTAACACGCCTCTACTTAGGTGACAACCAGTTTGTCTCTGTCTTCCACGTCAAACCTGTCTACTACGAAACGATCACCGGCCACTGGCGACCGCTCTCCGAAGTCACCGTTCACCACGGAAATCGTAAAATAATCCTCCACCCAGATGCCCTCTCAAAGATGTCTCCACGCTTCATGCGGTGGCTCCAGTTGCGTCAAAGGATACTGGGGACTGAGTTGCTATTTGATAGTATCGGTATCCAGCCACGACACATGGTCTTTTCCACCACGAGTACCTTCTTCCCCGACCCCAACGCCGAAACAACGACTGTTGATGGTTATTCCATGTACAGTTCAAACTCAAACTGGAATACCGTGCACTATGCCACGGACGGAACCTCCGCCGACGACTCGTCAGAGTCTTTAGACTCAAGAACAGAGTACCGATTCAACGGTCAGTGGTATATCTGCCGAGTGATAACTCTCTTTGATACCTCGTCACTCCCTGATTCAGATACCATTTCAGCCGCCTCCCTCACTGTTGAAGACACCGCAAACTCTTATCAGAACATGGCTGACACGACTAACTGTTTTCATGCTGTCGTGCAAACTCAAGCCACAGCGTCAAACACGGCCGTAGGCACCGCAGACTATGACCTGGTGGGGGATGCTATCGACAACCCAACTGAAGCTCATGACGCGGGGGAGCGACTGGACACTAGTGGTGGGGTGCCGGGGGCGGGGGTAGATGTCACCTGGGATTTTAACGCTACTGGTATCAGCTGGATAAGCAAAACCGGCCTCACCCGCTTAGGTATCCGCTCTGGCGAGGACATCACAGACACGCCTGGTTCACAGGGGACAGCAGATCGTAACCGATTTATGCCCTACTCAGCGGACACAGCGGGCACTAC
>JAGQNT010000191.1 GCA_020427965.1 Candidatus Saccharimonadota bacterium
CTCCACTCCGCCTTGCTCAGCGTGTAACACCCGCGCTCCTTCCCGGGTCAGTTCGATACTAAGATAGCGTTCGCCGGCTGTTTCGTGTGAAACATACGGCTCAATGAGTACCCGCTCATGACCGGCCTCAAACAGTGGCTCACTTGCCAAAATAACCTTATTTTTAGGCACATTGACCGCTAGCAAACCCTGCTTGCCGCGCTTTTTTATCCCCACGTCCACCTTCACGACGAACGTATCTTCGTCGGTTAACCCCCCCACGACCGCTGCAATATCAGTTGACGTAGCCGTTACACCCTTATACAGGTCGCCAAAGCAAAGCCGCTTGGCGGCGTACTCCGTGATCGCCACTCGTGCCATAGTTATCGTATAGTACCAAAACCTCAGGTAAATTGTTACTGATATAGCGTCTGTGCTATATTCTAATTCATACTGCCAGTTATCTTGGTACTGATACTAATCATTACCTTTGTTTTTGAACGTTTTTACTGACCGAAACGGTCGGGCTGTCTTCCAAGCCATGTCGAACATGGCCTTCATGCCAGCCGCAACTTGCGCGTCCTCAACCCGCACCACTGATACGTTATGGCGTTCTAGGTGGAAAAATGCCACTACGTCGTCGAATACAAAATTATCACCAACAATCCCCGCTACAGTCGCCGTTCGAGCGTGGTAAGTTGGTCCAGCGATACCAGCGACCAGACGAGAGTAGCGTTTTGACTCACGAGTGTCAGCAATCAACTCTCGAGTTGTAATACCACGTTTTTCTACCACCTGGGCCAGAAACTCAAAACTTTCAGCATGATCAATATGAAACGTACCGACATTCGACCAAACGCGCAGGTTATTGGTGTTAGCGGCTTCGTCGTAAACTCTGCTAATTCCATCCATACCCTCAAGAACCGTGGCTCGTGAAGTTGAACCACCGTCATTATAGAGCTCCACTAAGTCTGACAAGTAAGTCTTAGCCTCAGCCATATTTCTCTCTAGCTCATCTTTCAAACGCTCTGGATTGAGCATTCGGATGTGCCGACGTCCATTGACATGCGCTGTTTCGCATAAACCACGCTTAAGTAACTCTTCAAGATACGTATACGCGGTAGGGCGCTTTTGTTTCGCGGCCCGGGCACACTCTTGCACTGATGCGACACCAAGCGACAAGCCTGCCACGTAGAGCGCTGCCGCCCCATCA
>JAGQNT010000192.1 GCA_020427965.1 Candidatus Saccharimonadota bacterium
AGCGACGGGTGACAGTGAGCAGCCATGTGGTAAAGCGACCTTTTTCCGGGTCGTAACTTTCGGACTTTTTCCAGAGCCGCATGAATGTATCCTGAGTCACTTCTTCAGCGGCCTGTTGATCACCCAACACGCGATAGGCAACCGAATAAACGAGGTTGACGTACTGGTTGTGAAACAACATCAGTGCTTCTTCGTCACCCGCATTTACCCGCTGTAACAAGGCTAGCTCAGTTGCTTGATCCATTCTGCCTGTTTCACGTTTCGCCGCCGGTACAGGGAGCATACCATAAAGTGGAATAGTTGTAATCATTGCAGACTATATAGAACTCATTGTTGTCGTCTTATTTACAGTCTGCGACACGGCACATCCCGCGTCCAGTTCAATCGTTATTCACTTTTTGTTCACTTTGCGAAGACAAGATCAGATTCGTGAGATTGATAAATTACTCAACTAACGGGTATGTTTGAGGCCGGGAAAGTCGAGAAACATCACCTCAAGTGCCAGACGCAGGTTGAGATTGGTCGAAAGATTGTGATGGAGGGTGCGGGTGGCTTGTATAGCTTTCAGAGCTTCATCCACCGAAAGTGTGGCTGCCAACTGCTGAATGGACACGACGCGGTCAGTGTTAGCGGGAATGTGGGCGCTGGACTGGCACAAGAGCAGCACATCACGCCAGTAGGTCTGCCATAGTTCCAAAAGCGGGTACAGTGCAAGTTTATCTTTGCTGAGGTCTTCAGCAATTTCGAATCGTTGGGCGCGGTTGAGTGTCAATAGTTGTTCGAGTAGATCCAACGCTGCCGTGCGCTGTTCCAGAATAGCAGGGTCGGCAGCGGCCCGCAGCGCCCAGCCCATACGACCACCACTGAGCCGGGCCAACAGTTCGCTGTAGTCGGCGGGCAGTCCTTTATCCTGCAACAATGCCTGCCGGATGGTTTCAGTCGGGAGAGGACGTAGGTAAATAATCTGGCTGCGGCTGGTGATGGTGGCCAGCAGCGACTCGGTGGACGGCGCTAACAAAATCAGGAGGGCTTGCGGGGGCGGCTCTTCCAATGTTTTGAGCAGGGCGTCCTGAGCTTGCGGGCGGGCACGGTCAAAATCACGGAAAATGGCGACGCGGTAACGTGCTTCATAGGGTTTGAGGGCAAGACGCTGACATACAGCCCGCACTTCCTCAATCTTCAGCGCCCCCGTGTTGGCGTCGAGTTCCGAGTAGACCATATCGGGATGGTTGCCGCTGCTGATGAGCTTGCAGGAACGACACTCGCCACAGGGTCGCGCGGATTCCTCATGGTTGGTGCAGTTGAGCGCCATCGCCAGCGAACGCGCCAGCATTTCCTTGCCAATAGATTCCGTACCAACAATCAAATAGGCATGACGAATACGTCCGTTGGCGATTCCTTTGCGAAGATGTTGGACGGCCCAATCATGCCCATACACAGGCCAGTGATGTTGTGTTTGCATAGTTTTGATTATACCTAGCGCCGCAGCAAAAATTAAGCGCACAACCTATCGATTTTGACCGCTTCCGGTATCTGGTTACAATTGCTTTTCACTTCGCCATCAGACCGTTCATAGAGATTATGCTCATGCCGATTCAGATAATGCTCAAACATTTAAGTGAGTTGTGGCGACGGTTAACTGAGGTGGATACCAGCATTGCTGACACATCCGAACACATACGTGTTTGGTTTCTCAGTTCAGTACTTCTAGCATTGACGCTAACTATAGGCATATTATTGCCAACTCTATATCTCGTTACACAACCAGACAACACGCTAGAACGTATCACTGTCAGTATTTTAGCAGCCATAGGAGTATTCGGTGGTTATTTGCTGGTGCGGCGCGGACACACGCGGTTAGCAAGCTACCTCATACTCATCGTCGCCACATTGGCTATTTTGGGTACTTCCTTATGGCTAGGAAACGCAACAACCTTACGGACAGTGG
>JAGQNT010000193.1 GCA_020427965.1 Candidatus Saccharimonadota bacterium
AAAAAACACCCATATGCATGGGTGTTATACGTGGAATTTGGTTGTGGCCCCGGCGCACCACTATGGATGCGCCGGGGCCGCCCTGTCACGGCAGACTAGAGTCGGATGAGATGTCTTCGTCTCCGACAGGATTTTCGTTAGAGGCTATAGCGATACTCGCTAGAGCCACCAATTCTTCAACGGCGAGTACGTCACTGATTTTCAGCACCTTGGCGACAAGTTCGCTGACAAGTATTCGCTCGGGTTCAGTCAGATTGCGAAGGCCGGCTCGCAGCTCGATTTCGTCCAGACGGGCGTTGAAGCTTACCAGCGCATCGGCTAGGGTTGTTGCGTTGCGTTCAGTCATTGCGTCACTCTTCTGTAGGAGGTGTCAAAGTCACCTCGAAAGGATCGATCCAGATGTATGGCATACCGTCAGCAGGAGCTGGTCGGAAGTACCGATACACTGCACCGATGAAGGCAAATACCATCACGATATCCTCTGGCCGTAGTTCCACTGAAAAGAACTGATTCGCCGGAAGGCGAAACTGACTAGACTATATCATATTACTCGTATTTTATCAATTTTCAGCTACAAGAAATGGCCGACACTGGTGTAAGTGTCGGCCATACAGTGTGCGGGCGCACAGATGATTGTCACCAATCAGGGAGGCCCAATTCAGTCGAGTCGCCCCACGGGGTGCTCGTCCAGTTCCTGAATCGCTCGCGGCGAGTAGGTCCTTCGTGATGATGACGGTGTGGAAGGTGTGACCTGAACTTTCTGAACCCGCTTACAGCGTCTCCATGAGTTTCAGGTGGTGTTCCAGCACGTTTCGATCCGAAATGTGGGAACATGACAACTCCTCTCGTTTTTTTCGCGGATGTGCCTCTCAGCTCAATTGAGATGAAATTACTATAATAATCCCACTTTTACTTAAATAAGTCAATGAACAAATAAAAATCACCCCACGAATGGGGTGATGAATTGTACAGTGAAAACAATTGGGGGCTCTGCCCCGGCAAGCGAGTAAACCGCTTGCCGGGGCGTGCCGTGAGGCGGATCAGTCGGTGAAGAGATGGGCGAGATACTTGCGCTCACTGATGAGATAATCGTCATCAGCGTTGAGCATTTCGTCCACCACATCTTGGGGCAGCCGACCCTGCGCATGCAGGGCTTCGAGATCGCGCCTGCACTGTTGTGCGTACGCTTTCTTTGCCAGGGCATCCGTCATCTTTCGCCGGGTTTCGGCGAGACGGGAGAGTACTCTCACTTGTTCTCCTCGGACATGTCCATCGTGCCCTCGGGATCGAAGCACATGTCGTTGAGGTGATCGATCTTGTCGAGGTCGAACGTAAACGCCATCGGATTCTCCTTCTCGGTTGTTTCACTGTCAATGGTCAATTTCGTCTGCACCTGTTCAGTGGTACGAAACTAAATACATTATAGCATAACTATAATGGAAAGTCAATATAAGAAAACGGCGCACCATGGTGGTGCGCCGTTAGGCGAGAGTTGGATTAAGCGAGGCCGCGCAGGACAAGCTTCTTGCGAGTTGCTTCGTCGATCTTATTTTGAAGCGCTGCGACGACTGCACCAACTTTGACACAGTCAGGCATTTCAGCCTTGGCGAGCTCGTCCGTATCCAGCCGTTTTACCATCCGAAGCGCTTCGTCGGCCCATTTTTCAACTTTGGACCTCCTGTCAATCGGAGCCGGGATATATTCCGGGGTTTGAGAACTCATAGCGTTCCTTTCTAGGAATTTCGGCGAAAGCCCGTGGATTGTTCACCGTCAATTGCTCGCAACAGGTCTGTAGCTGTAACGATGGTATCGGGCAGACGAGGCGTTACAACGCTGTAATATCCTCCGTGCTCATGATCTTCCAGAATGTGCCGGCGGGTTTTGAGTCCCGCCGGCGACAAAATCCAACGCTTTGCAAACTGCTGGATCATGCGTCCGAGGATCAGGTAGACAATCATGTCTATCCGGTCTTTGCGATGTCGGACTGGCTCAAGAATTCACGCTCACCGGCGACGTACAGATCGATGTGCTTGATCGTCATCGGTCCGAAGGATTTCAGTTCTTCGTCCGTAACGGCGTCCGCTCCACGGTAGTAGACGAACTTCTTTTCATCGGTCGTATTGTAGAACACCAGATTGCCGCGAACGAGCGGGGCATCCATGTCGGGGATCTTGTAGACCTCTTCCAGGATGTCGTACGGGAGACCTGCCGGCTTTTCTCCGCGCAGGATCGCCTTGATGCGCTTCATGTCATCTCCTACTCTCAGGTACGTTCACGGATGTGAATTAGCTACATTTTAGCATAATCTTGATATAAAGTCAATATCACTATAGACCGATCGCCCCTGTTGTGGTACTATGTAAGCACGATAAATCAATGTTGGGAGGCCTAAACAGCCGCATGTACCACAGAAAGG
>JAGQNT010000194.1 GCA_020427965.1 Candidatus Saccharimonadota bacterium
ACTGAGCAGCCGAAAGAAGATCAATAATAGCCCTCGTCTATTATGGTAATAGTTCCATACAATGCTATTGCTTATTTTAACAATTTGTGCTAATATATAGATGTTATGACCTCGCCAGAAGCCACAGCATCAACGGGTGACCCATCGGTCGGCCCAAACGGATACCCACTACCTGCGGGTGGGCTTGACCCACGTAACCCGCAATTTCCTACACACACGGGTCTGGGCTACATGGTAAAACCCAGAGGTACCTCTGCAGTAGCCGAGGTGATGGATTGGGTGGACAACCATGGTATACCTCGCAACCGGACAGCAGCACCACGTACCGAGTATGCTGATACAGACCTTGAAATGCCGAGAGTTCCGGAGTTACCTGGTGTTGACCTGGTAGAGACACCGGAGGACACCGTCTGGCGACACAGTGTCATGTTTACCCTATCGCATTCAGAACTCGACCCCGGTGAACTAAAAGATCACCTGGATGAGCTGTCAAAGAGAGGCATGGTGGATGAAACTGTTGTCAGTGGCATGCGAATGGAAGATATACTACTCAACCTCCGTGAGCGCCAAATGATTGGTGACAGGAACAGAATAGGGACTTTTCATGTAACGGGCAGGTATGATGAGAGTCCCGAAGCGGTGATGACGACTGCGATATACTTAGCAAACTCCCGCAAACACTCGGCTACTAATAGCGTAAACGCTCCTAGCGCACTAGAAGCGAGACTTCGTGCTAATACGCAACCTTGGTCGGATGAACAAATCCAAACCAAGGTGAATCAGAAAAAGCACGAGGAAAGCATCGCCATTCGTGATCGTACAATCGACATCACGCGAACAGCAAATTCGCTCGGCATACCAATAGGCCAGTTGACTTCAATTATGTACACCCTGATGGACGAGGGCTTCTTCGGTCAGCAATGGGCCGGCGCTCGATCTGCAAACCCAACCGCACCACAGGGCAAGGGTAATGTCAGGATGCCAGATATTCCTCTGGCAGAATTACCCCAAAACCTGCGGGCTGCCATGGATGCTCATGTTGTCCACTTTGATGCTGGTATTGCGGAACGTCTGCAGCAAGAAAAACAGACCAGGCAGGCCGAGGTTGCCGGCGAACGGGCTGCGGTAAGTTACGCTACAGAAACATATCGTACAGAGTTAGCGGGCGCGTTTGCCAGCCAGACAGCAATGGCGGGGCGAAGGCTAAACAAAGCCGAGTTGGATCAAGTAACTACTGACACGCTAGACAAGGTTGTTAGAGACTTCTTAGGCGACACTGCCACGGAAGAAGAGGTGGATAAAATGAAACACCAAGTTTCGATTGAATTCGCCCGTTCGGGGCGCCGTGACAGTGGCGGTAAGCGTGAGCGTGGCGAAAGCCAGGGGCAGGGTGGACGTGAACGCGAGAGTTATGAAGATAAAGTTGCCAGACTGTCTCCTGCTGAGAAACAACGCCTGATTGCGATTGATGACGAGGTTGTTGCAGAAATTGAACGCGAACGACCGTACTGGGATGGTACCCTTACCGGCGAAGAACAGAGAGAACGATACAAGACTGTTCGTAACGAGGTCTATGCACGACACTTTCCGGACTTGGATGACCGTAAAGCGGCTGAAATACTAGGCATCATCAAAGCGCTCCGCAAATCAAGCTAGCTACGACTTATCGTTAGTAGCTGAGAACAGTGGTGGCCATCTTGGCGATATCGGTTATACTTATAGGGTATGGCCACGTACAAGGTTATTCAAGATATTGAGGCCGAAGACAAACTGGTTGGACCGTTGAGTCTGCGCCAGTTTATTTACGCCGGGATTGCGGCGTTTTTGTTCTATTTGTCCTTTATTAGTGTTGCCAACGGGGTGGCCTTCATGTTGGTACTACTCCTGCCTCCGGCACTATTCTGCGCCTTTTTTGCGTGGCCTTGGAGCCCAGACCAACCAACAGAGGTATGGGCGCTGGCCCGCATCCGGTTTTTCATCAAACCGCGACGCCGCATCTGGGATCAGAGTGGTATCCAGGAGTTGGTTACCATCAATGCCCCTAGAAAAGTTGAGCGCATATACTCAGACAACCTGTCGCAGACGGAAGTCCGGAGTCGTTTATCAGCCCTAGCTGACACCATCGATAGTCGCGGTTGGGTTATAAAGAACTCTCTTGTAAATCTATCGAGTGGACAGTACGGCTCGACCACCGCCGAGGCCTCTGACCGATTGATAAGTTACGACAACATGCCTCAAGAAGTGTCTAATCTGGATCTACACGCCTCCGATGACATCCTGGATGAGGCCAATAGCCCTATTGCACACCAATTTGACACCATGATGCAGCACTCCTCGCAGTCGCACCGTAGTCAGCTACAGACTCAGCTACAGAACGACGCGCCCGTAAGTCCGGCGCCAAGCCAGACGACACCAGCTAATTTGTGGTTTATGAACAATAATCCGGCCGCGCCAACACCACCGGCGCCAGTCGCCACAGACCTGCCCGCCGACGAAGAAGATCGCCTGACCAAAGAACTGAAGTCCAAGCACGAAACACCGCAACAAGTAGCTTACTCTCATCTGAAAAACATTGACCCGCTTGGTCAAACGCCAGCCGCTCCACAAGCCACATCACAGAGCAATGACATGGCCACACAATCTACCACGCCCGCCCCTGATCCTGCTATACTAAATCTAGCGAATAACAATGATCTCAATGTGGCGACGCTCGCCCGCGAGGCCCACAAGGCTCGCGAGCCAAAGCAACCGCCAGATGATGAGGTGGTCATATCGCTTCACTAGAATCGTTACGCCGTAGGTGGGCAAACTAACATGAATCCGCAAACACCAAATCAACCTGGACAACCAAACCAGAACTTTCCTGGGGTTGCTCCACAGAATCCTGCCGCTAGTACTCCACCCGTACCGCCAAGCCCTACCTATCAGCCAGCGCCACAAGCAGCTTCTCCAGTGAGCCCGGCTTTTCCACCGCAGCAGGCAGCTAACCAACAATACGCACCGATTGCCGAACCACCACAAGCAGCCGTGATGAGCCCTGCGCCCAATCCGGCCGCTGCAAAACCACCCGTAAAGACAAACCCCAACAGTACTCAGAACGTGCTACAGATTGCCGAGATCCGTGACGGCATTGTCATCATGAACGACGGCAGCTACCGATCGGTCGTAATGGCTAAGAGCATCAACTTTGACCTGATGAGTCCGCAGGAACAAGAAGCGGTTGAGTTTAGCTACCAGGCGTTTTTGAACTCGCTGTACTACCCGGTGCAGGTGTTTGTGCGCTCGCAGCGTGTTGACCTGCAACCTTACGTCGACAAGCTGGACAAGATCCGCACCGAGCACGACAACATGCTACTAGCGCTTCTGATGGAAGACTACATCACTTACATTGGCCAGTTGAGTCAGCAGACCAATATTATGGACAAGAAATTCTATATCGTCGTACCGTTTTTCCCACACACCGACATTCAGAAGGCACTGACGCAAAGCAAAAACTTCTTTAGTGGCCTAGGGGCAATCTTTAGTAGTAAAGAACAACACGTGACTATCAATGAGGCCGATCTCGAAGCTGCCAAAACAGAACTGCGCAACCGCGTTCAATCGCTGTTATCCAGCCTGATGCAGTGTGGCATCCAAGCCTTGCCGCTCGATACTGAAGAGCTGATCGAGCTGTACTACGACACTTACAATCCTGATACCGCCACCCGCCAACAGCTGAAAGGCTTTAACGGCATGACGACCGATATTGTCACCAAAGGCCAGGGTATGGCGCCACAGCAACACTTACAGCGGGAGATGCAGTAAATGGCCAGGAAACAAAAACTGGATCCGGTGGCTATTGCGCAAGCCCAGCGCGCCCAAGAAGAGCAGGAGGTCAGTGCGGCATTTCAAAAAGGTGTTACCGCGCTACGAGATTTCATCGCACCAAGTTCCATCGAACTAAACAGTAACTACTTTCAGATTGGCACTCGTTTTGCACGTACGTACTATGTGTACGGCTACCCTCGGCAACTGTTCACCGGTTGGTTAGGTCCCATGATTAACCTGGACGAAGTGATGGACATGAGTATGTATGTTTATCCGGTGGAGAGCCAGGTAGTCTTGGAAAACCTGCGTAAAAAGGTGACGCAGCTGGAGGCTGGTATTCAGATTGATGCCGAGAAGGGACGCGTGCGCGATCCAGCCAAGCAAGCGCAGATTCTGGACGCCGAAGAAATGCGAGACAAACTGCAGGTTGGGGAAGAACGATTCTTCCGCTTTGGCCTGTACTTTACCCTGTACGCCAGTAGCATGGACGAGCTCGAGTTCGTTGCCCACAAGGTTGAGTCGCTACTGGGCCAGCAACTGATTTATTCCAAGCCGGCCACTGCTCAGCAAGAGCAGGCCATGAACAGCAACACCCCGCAGTTTACCGACCAATTACAGATTCGTCGCAACTTCTCGACTGGTGCACTGAGCACGACATTCCCGTTCACATCGGCTGATTTGAGCCAAGAAAACGGTATTCTGTACGGGATCAATATGCACAACTCTGGGCTAGTTATTTTTGATCGATTTTCGCTGGAAAACAGCAACTCGGTGGTCTTTGCAAAGTCTGGTGCCGGCAAGTCATTCGCCGTCAAACTGGAAGCCCTCAGAAGCATGATGTTTGGAACAGAAATATTCATTATCGACCCGGAAAATGAGTATGAAAAAATGTGTGATGCAGTGGGTGGTGCATATGTTCGCTTGAGCCTGAATTCCGCCACACGCATTAACCCGTTTGATCTGCCGCAGGTTGTCGACAGTGAGGAAGCAGATAACGCGCTACGATCTAACCTGATCACACTCCATGGCCTACTAAGGCAGATGATGGGCGGGGCACAAGCCCAGTTAGTTGGTGGCAACAGCGTGCTCACACCAGCCTTGAGTCCGGCAGAAGAATCAGACCTGGATGCAGCACTGATCGAGACGTACGCCAAGGCGGGCATAACGAACGATCCATTGACACACACCGGCACTCCGCCAACGATTGCCGATCTGTACGACACCTTGCTACATATGGGTGGAAGCGGCCCACAGCTCGCCCAGCGTCTGCGAAAGTACACGAGTGGTACCTTTGCGGGCATTTTCAGCCAGCAGAGCAATGTGAATGTTAACAATCCGATGGTTGTGTTTAACATCCGTGACTTGGAAGACGAGCTACGACCAGTCGCCATGTACATTGTGCTGAATTACATCTGGAACAAGACAAAATCTGACCAAAAACGACGAATTATGATTGTGGATGAGGCTTGGCAACTCATGAAATACGAAGACAGCGCCAACTTCTTGTTCAGCTTGGCGAAGCGTGCCCGAAAGTACAACCTGGGCATCACCACCATTACGCAGGACGTTGAAGACTTTATGGGCTCCCGCATGGGTCGAGCCATCGTAGCCAACGCCAGTATGCAGATTTTACTGAAACAATCGCCGTCGGCAGTGGATGTTCTAACGGACGTCTTTAAACTGACAAGCGAGGAGCGTAAACGACTCAGCCAGTTCCCAGTTGGTCAGGGATTGTTCTTTGCCGGCCAAAACCACGTCCATATTCAAGTCGTCGCCAGCCCGACAGAATCAAGCCTGATTAGCACCACGCCAGGGCAAGCACCAGCGCCAGGGCAACAGGGTGAATTTAACCAACCAACCGGCACCATCGACCTCAACAATCGCCTGTATCCAGGGGTATAATCAGAGTAAGTTATGGCGAACGGGGTCTACGACGACGAAAAACAAAAAACTGATGATGAGTTTGATGATATCGTCAAACACTACGACGACGAGACTGATCATCCACTGGGTGAGCAGGAAAAATCCGCTGGCAAAACCCGCGGATTATACCGTGGCGATGATTCCGATGAAGAGCCTGAAGGCAAAACAAAAAAAGGCAAGGAATCTGGTGATAAGTCCGACGGCCTTTATAACGACTCTAAAGACAATAAGCCAACACTCCGGCAGCGCTTCAACAATCGAACCAATAAACTCCTGAGTAACAAGTGGATGGTTGGATTTGCCGTCGGCGGGGGTAGTGTTGCTATCATCATAGGTATTGTCGTACTACTGCTGGGCACCCTCGCCATTCCAAACTTGGCCAGCAACATTACTGAATATCAGTTTGCACGCGTTACACAGCAAATGACCCGCAACAGCAGGGCTCTAACGGCGGAAAAAATGGCCGTAGATGCGTCTAGTGACAGTATGTATGGGCGGCTGAAGGGCAAATTTAATACTGGTACTGCCCGGATGAAGGACGCCTGGAGTAAGCTGGACAAATATCGACCCAACAAAATTATTAGCAACTTCAAAAATGATAAAACACTCAAATTCAACTACACGGACGGGGGGGTATTCACCAGGCCCAAACTACGGGGGGTGACAATTGGTAATAAAACCGTGCTAGTCAAAAGCACGACCCTGCCACAAAAACTTGTGCCTGGTTATCAGTTCGTGAAAGATGTAAAGTTTGCGGCCGAATTTAGGCCGGCACTGACTGATGCACTGAAGGCCAATGATGTTGGACCAATTATTCGCGGTCAGGTGATGAAACGACTCAGGAGCGAACTGGGGGTAGGTTTGATTGCGTGGACAGCATCACGGTTTGTCGGAAAAGATGCTAAAGCATCTCAGCTTGAGCTCAATAAACAGATTGCGGAAAAGGTTATCACACCCGACGAAGAAACACCCAAATCGGCCATGGTGCGGGACGCGTCGGAAAAGGCTCAGGCCGCACAACAAGAGGTGCTGGATGATCCGAAACTACTTGAGGACTGTATACAAAAGGGTGGTGACTGTAGAACCGTCACTCAAGCAGTCGACAAAAGTATTGCGGAATCTAACTTTAAAAAGGTCTTGGCATTTGCCAACCCGGTGTATGCGGCCCTGACACCAATATGTATCGTGTATGAAGGCTCATTAACAAACTCGGGTGGTTCAATTGATGCTGGTTCTGACTCCCTCCGAAAATACTACTGGAACCTATCGTCAGCCAAAGACCAACAGCAGGACGGGTCGGATGCGAATGCCGCAGCCATTGGTGCCTACAATGCAAAACTCGGAGACTATAGTGGCAGCGTACCCATGGCACGCGCCGCAGGCAACAACTTTACAACCAGCGGTCAGATGAGTTCTCAAGCGGCGTCCGGGGGCACTTATTCGATCGCAGATGTCTTTCTGGGAGAGACGGCTGGCGGTGTCGTTAACAAGGTGGGTGATACTGCCTGTCCCGTACTGACCGATACTCGCGTTGCTGTTGTGGTTGCTGCGGCTAATGTTATTGCAACAATCGTGAGTGGTGGCACAGAAGGTGCTGCTGTAAGCGCGGCAGGGAAAGGGGCAACGAGCGCCATAGAGCGACTAACGGCCTCATTCATCGAAAGATTTACCGTTAAAAATCTGGTGCAATCTAGCATTAAAATGAAAAACCTACTCAAAGATACCGTGAAGTCGGGTGCTAAAATAGCTGGCGTTACAATCTTGGCAAAATTAATCGTGATGCAGAAAGCAGGTGTCTTTAACAACGGCCTTGAACAAGGGGCTGAATATGCCGAGAAGGCCGACGCAGGGGGTAACCTGGTTGGAAATGATGTTATGCAGCAACAGTTTTATGGTAGGCCACTTAACGCCAAGGAGTCAGCCGACGCCAACCAGGACGCCCTAGTCGCGATGATTTCAAACAACCGCGACAAGAGCACGTTTGACCGCTATTTCGCCCTGTCCAACCCACAATCCCTACTGTCAAAGGTTGGCTATACAGCAACCGCCAAGGTTCGTTTCTCGTCACTATCGTTGGTGCTTAACAATATCTCGAGCCTCCTAAACCCCGTTTCGTCGGTTGGACGGGTATTAGGCTACGCCAATCATTCAACGGCACTTGCGGCAGCCTACCTGCCAACAAATGTAAATTACGGCAATCTTCAGATGGGCTTCTCGCGAGAAGAGATTGCCCTGATGAAAAAACAGACCTACGGTTCATTTTTGGAGAATCAAAAAGTACTAGACGCCAGCGGCAAAGAGCAGGCCATCAATGATGATTATGCTGAATGTTTTGACGGTAGCCTGAGTTATGGCGCCATGGCCACTACAAAGCGTGACGGCAAGTACTACATCGCTCGTGACATTGATGGCAACCTGATTGACTCAAAAAGTTACTGTTCGGCCACGGCCCTTGGCCCTCACAACCCCGTTTATGGTGATCTGGTTTTCCGCTGGAGACTAACACACGGTTACGAAAACACTCTCGATCAGCTGATCGACGCCCAGGAAATAACTGAAGATGCAACGAACACGGGCGGGGGCAGTGAGGTTAAGATTGCAACATTCAATGTACGTGGGGCGAGCCACACTAAGGACTACATTAGTCGTGCCAATAAGGCAATAAAGGTCATTAAAGATGAGGGTGTCGGTGTCATCGGACTACAGGAATTTCAAACAAATCAGCGTTCATATTTCTTATCAAAACTTACTAATTTCGACATCTATCCCGAAAGGAGCGACAAGAATGTTCACCACAGTGTCGAGAATTCAATCATATGGGATACCACAAAATACGAGCGAGTGAAGGGTGGTAGCGGCATCCAACCAGACTTGGGCTACTTCTGCTACAACCAGTTGAATGCACCGTATGTCAAATTGCGAGTAGTCACGCCAGACGACTCAGGACAAGAGTTTTATGTTCTCAATACCCACGACCCGGCAAATTCTGATAGTAATGACTGCAAAGATCAGGCAGCCTATCACCGCTGGCTTAATGCACGGCAACATGTGTTATTTATCAAGTCGAAACTGAATGAAAATCTGCCCATCTATCTGACTGGCGATTTTAACTCAAAATATGATTTGGTTAGGGACACGAGCTTAAACGGTAGTCCGTACCAAGGAATCGCCCAAAACTTAACCTACTGCTTGTTGTCAAGCAGTGGTGTCGTGAGCGACGCATATGATGTGTCATCCGGCAGGAAATTTAAGTGCCCAAACAGCACGCCACCTGGCGGTGGCGGTGGCATTGACCATGTCTATGTCACAAATGATATTGCCGTGTCCTCATACAAGGCAGTTGCGAAGCAGAAGGTAGGGTCAGACCACCCGATGATTATTTTCACTACCTCGTTACCCGGTGGAACGGTTTCTGGATCATCATCAAAGGGTGGCTGGTCTTGGCCGGTGAGCAATAGCGCCTATAAGCCATTGAGTAACTGTTTTAGGCCCGCCTACCCTGGGGTTGATGGCCACACTGGTATTGATATTCCTGTACCGAGTGGTACTGATGTTTTGGCCGCCAACTCCGGCACCGTTGTGAAAACTGGCCATGACGACGCGGCAGGTAATTACGTCATCATCAAACACTCAGGCGGACTCTGGTCTAATTATCAACACCTCGCCAGGTATGACGTGAAAGTAAACGACAATGTTACCACCGGACAGAAGATAGGTAATAGTGATAATACCGGATACTCTACTGGTCCACACTTACACTTTAGTATCACAACACGAGAGGGCCTAGACAGTAGGGCGGTAGTTGCCTATTCATTGAATCCGCTCAGATACTTGCCCCCAAAAACAAACTTGGGTGGCTGTAAGTAATGCGACAACTGTTTTTCAGGTTGAATAGATTATTACGCCAGATGGTATTGTTCGGGTCTGGCTTTATTGTACTCGGCACTGCCCAGGCAAGTGCAATGACCGCGGACGATTTCTACCACATCTACTACCACACGCCGTCGTATTCCGCGATCGTAAACGATTGCACTGAATCGGCTAGTGCAGTCAAGACTGCTGCGAGTGTTTCTGGTGCGAATGTAAAAAGTGGCTTCATTCACCTAACCAATAATGGGTATAGCGCCGCTCAAGCTGCGGGGCTTATTGGTAACTTTCAATGGGAATCAAGCCCAGATCTCGACCCCACGACAGAGAATGGTATTGGCGCATACGGCATCGCACAGTGGTTGGGTGATAGACAAACAAATATGCGGATTTGGACTGCAGCGAATGGTGGTACTGATAGTTTTGATGCCCAGATTCGATTCGTGGTTTACGAGCTGAATGGCGATGAAAGTGCGGCTAAAGCAAAGATTCTCGAAACAGATACCGCTACTGACGCCGCCCTTGCGGTTATGCAGTACTATGAACGCCCCGGAAATGACGGTAGTCAGCGAGACCGAATTAAAAATGCGAATGATGTCTTTGATAAATACAGTAAGCTGGCTGGAGAAAGCTCGGGAATTACCAATAGCTCATACACCCCTGCCGGGTGCCCCTCGACATCAAACACGAGTAGCCCTGATTGCCTTAATGCTGAGGGTACGGCAAAGATACTGTGTGAGGCCGAAAAATACAATCCCGTGAGTTATCTGGAAGATTCGATCGCCGGACACCAGGGTGGTGAAGCCTGGCACAAAACTTGTCCAACCATTGACGCAAGTTGCGTGCTGGATTGTAGTGGCCTAGTTTCTGTCGCAGTGTATGACGCCTTTGGTAATGGTAAGTCCTGGACAACGAGCACATTCCTGGGTGATACCAGTAACTGGACAGAGATTAGTGCGTCACAGGCAAGAGCTGGAGACTTAGTAATTGTCGAAGGTGGTAGTCATGTTGAAATTATTGACCATTTCCAGGGTAATACCATCCATACTTTCGGTGCCCACAATAGTCATGTGCCACAACCCCAGCAGGTTGGGCCAAGTAGCTATTATACTAGGAGTAATGTGGTGCACTATTTGCGCTACGTTGGTAAGGGGGCGGAGGCGTCAGTCTAATGAACAGTCAACCATGGACAACTCGGCGAATTATACAATGGTTTATTGTCATTGCTTTGATTGGAGCCATCGCCTGGTCGGTTATTTGGTATCTTGGTCGTCATGCAACTGTCGTTATTCAGTATAATATCGCCAATGCACCAAGCGTTATTGTAAGTGTAGACGGCGAGTACGCAGAGCCGGTATCAACAACCAAAACGAGTGCCGAATACCACCTGAAGCCGGGCGAACATCAGCTTGTAATGAAATTGGATGGCTACCAGTCACTGACGGTGTCAATTAATGGCAGCGATGGTCAAAAGTACATCATTAACGGTAATCTTAGACCAAAAGCCAACACCAAAATAACCTCCCTAATTGATATCCATGGACTGGATCAAGTCGACTCAAAAGTAAATTCCATTAAATACTTCTACGATAATACTTGGGCGGTTCTTAACCTAACACCGCCCGGTACTGACCCAGGCTGGCTCGTAGTCTCATATAACGCCCAGGACCGCGCATGGGTCAACGAGCTAGGTCCCTCGACGTCATTCTATGATTATCAAGTTGCTCAGTTGCCGAGCTATGTCAAAACATATCTAGGCAACTCACTGGCGGGAGGGTACCAGCAAGGTGGTCATGACTAGAAATCGAATAATAACCGCGGCCGTTGTATTACTACTACTCCTACTGGGGTTTGGTCTACTAAATGGCCGCCATGACTCGATACAAACGGTAACTTCCTTAACCCTGTCAGATAACCTAGACTCAATCGCCTACTACCCAAACAACAGCCTTATGGTGGTGCAAAGCGGAGAATTTCGCGCGTACGACATTAACAGTCAGAAGCGAACTGTCCTTAGTCAGTCTCTACGAGATCTCGACAATAGTGATTCGGTCCAAGTGTCGTCGGATGGTAAATACATCCTTTTTCACCTCACACGAGCCAGTGAAGGCACCGCACTCGGTAATCAGCTAGCCGCACGAAATCTCGATACTGGCAAGGATTACTGGTGGCTATATTCCATACAAAACAAGACATACAGTCCGCTCGAACCAGGCACGCTAACTGCTCAGTTTTATGGCGATACGATAACAAGCCTTCGGTTGGTCGGCACTAGTGAGCAACTCGTTCTCTATGACACGAAAACCACAGCCGTAGATGGTAGAATCTCGACCGCGACAGTCTCTGATTTCGCAAAAGCAAGTAGTGGCTATGTGGTAATCATTAATAGCCAAGCCAGCTACACCACTGATGGTGTTGTTTACAGGGTAATTGGTCCGGCTGATAAGATCGTTGGTGCCTCGTCGGACGGTAGAGTAGTATGGCGAACGGGCTCCAAGTTAATCCAGTTCGACAGTAAAAAACAGTCGACCAAAATTCTGGCTAGTCACGTCTATGGCAGTCAGGTTTGGTCGAATAATAGCTTCGTGTACACCACCTATAAATCAGAGCAGTTGACCGCATCAACTCAGCACTTGTGGGTTTATGATATGGCAAAAAATACCAAAGTGGAGTGGCGATTAGATAAAAAACTCAATCAGAAAGTTATCTCTCCCGTTAGTTTGCTCGCGAGTAAGGCAGTTGTATTGAAGGATGATACGGAATCGATCTATTTGGTCGTTGCGCAACATTAGCCTAGTGGAATAATATTACAGGTCTCTGTGAAGTTCTGGACCACAATATCTGCGTCGGTAGTTGTTATAAACGTCTGGTATTTCTCTATGTAGGTCGTAAGTAGTTTGCGCCGCGAACCATCTAACTCACTAAATACGTCATCTAGAAGCAGTATAGGCTTCTGGTCGCGTACTTTTTCTAACAACTCTAATTCGAGTATCTTGAGCGCCAGAATCGCCGTGCGGGTTTCACCACGTGACGCAGTTTCTGCAGCCTGATGATTGTCATAATAGACAGTGAAGTCTTCGCGGTGCGGTCCACTAGTCGTAAAACCACGGGCGATATCCTGTGCGGTTGAGGCCTCGAGTTTGTGGAGCAGTTTTGTTTCGTATTGATTAACGGTAAACGTGCCCCCGTACACTATTTCGAGTCGCACATCAGTGTGTGAAAGCCGACGATATAAGTCATTGAGTTGGGTATTAAGCCCGTCAACCAGCTTTGTTCTGTGCCGCACAACCCGACCCGCCAATTCACTCAACCTAATATTCCAGGGGAATAGCTGTGTGTTAATGTTGAAGTTTTTTGATTTTAAAAGAGCATTTCTTTGTTGTAGTGTGCGTTTATATTGTCGGCGAAGTTGCGCAAAGCCAGGCTCAGTGCGCTCCAAAAGATCATCGAGATATGTTCGTCT
>JAGQNT010000195.1 GCA_020427965.1 Candidatus Saccharimonadota bacterium
TAGGCCATTGTGTGCACCAGGAACGGGTGGGATGATATCGCCCCACTTCTTGTGCTGATCCTTCAATGCTTGTGCTACGGCAGTGCTGTAAGCAACTGGCCCTTGGTGCTCGCCGTAGTGGTCATCACCTTGGTTGTTGCCAGAAAAACCGTCGACAGCATTTTTATCAACACTTAACTGAACGTAAGGGTTATTTGCGGCATCTGTACGGTGACAGATAGTCACTTTTGGTTGTGGGTTTTGACGGGCGGAAACCGGTTGGTTCAGCGTACCCAACACGGTCAAGACACTCAGGCTGAATACCATAGCGATGGTACTCGTCGCAATCCTGTATAGTTTACTCATAGCAGCTCCCTAGCTTTGGGTGTACCACCATCAACCCGCTTTATTTAATTAATGTCATTAAAATACTACAAAGTCGCGTAAAAGTCAATGTTATATCATAATGCTTATGTTTCCCACTTTTGTGTTATGGCTTTACAAACCTGAATCGCTACCCTATACTTACAGGGTAACTCGTGTGAGTGCTGCTTATGGGTGTTCTTTAGGTTCACTACAACACGAAACAAATGATAAGTAACTATAACAAGGAGTACTACCAGATATGGCAGACACATTTGACCGTAGCAAGCCACACGTCAACGTCGGTACCATGGGTCACGTCGACCATGGTAAAACCACTTTGACGGCTGCTATCACCGCTGTTTTGGCAAAGAAGTTGCCGAGCGCAGTTAACAAGCCGATCGCTTATGACCAGATCGACAACGCACCAGAGGAAAAGGCCCGTGGTATTACCATCGCCACTTCTCACCAGGAATATGAAAGCGAAAAGCGTCACTACGCTCACGTGGACATGCCTGGTCACGCCGACTACGTCAAGAACATGATCACTGGCGCCGCTCAGGTTGACGGTGCGATCTTGGTAGTTTCTGCTGCTGATGGTCCTATGCCTCAGACTCGCGAGCACGTTTTGTTGGCTCGTCAGGTTGGTGTACCTAAGATTGTCGTTTTCATGAACAAGATGGACCTCGCCGATGCCGACCTCGTCGAACTCGTCGAGGAAGAAATCCGTGAACTACTCGAAAAGAATGACTTCGACCGCGACTGTCCAATCATTAAGGGTTCCGCTACGAAGGCTCTCGAGGGCGATGCAGCCAACGAAGACGCTGTCATGGAACTCGTTAAGGCCATGGACGACTACATTCCAGAGCCAAAGCGTGAGCTGGACAAGCCATTCCTAATGCCTATCGAAGATGTCTTCTCAATCAAGGGTCGTGGTACTGTTGCCACCGGTCGTGTTGAGGCGGGTGTCGTCAAGGTAAACGACGAAGTTGAAATTGTTGGTGTCAAGGACACTACCAAGTCAGTTGTAACTGGGATCGAAGCATTCAAAAAGAGCCTCGACCAAGGTCAGGCAGGTGACAACGCTGGTGTGCTTCTGCGCGGTATCGAGCGTGACGACATCGAGCGTGGTCAAGTCTTGGCCAAGCCGGGTTCAATCACTCCCCATACCGAATTTGAGTCAGAAGTATATGTTTTGACCAAGGAAGAGGGTGGTCGTCACACGCCATTCTTCAAGGGTTACAAGCCACAGTTTTACTTCCGGACTACGGACGTAACTGGTGAGGTTGAGCTACCAGCTGACAAGGAAATGGTCATGCCTGGCGACACCGTAACCTTCAAGGTTAAGTTGCTAGCTCCTATCGCTATGGAGCAAGGTCTACGCTTCGCCATTCGTGAAGGTGGACGCACTGTTGGTGCTGGTGTCGTTACCAAGATCAACAAATAGGTCACAAACTACGAACCACAAAATAGACTCCCTGGGAGTCTATTTTGTTTACGGCACACTTTGGGTGCTAGCTCTGCGCTGCCAAAGATCAGCGTATGTTGAATGTTAACGGCGCTATAAACACAAGCAATACGGTATACTAGTCCATATGTCAGAGACGAGTGACGCGAAGTTCATTGATTACTACAAACTGCTGGGTATCAGTACTCAGGCAGACAGCGCCGTTATAAGGGCTCGATATGTACAATTGGCCAAACGTCATCATCCGGATGCTGGTGGCTCAGACACGCAGATGCGTCTGCTAAATAAAGCCTACAAGACACTCGCGAACGGCACGACGCGGGCCGCGTATGACATGCTGCACGGACTACACACTGGTCAAGCTGGCATGCCTACATACCAATACGTCGAAGCTCCGGCCGAAACGGGCCAGCAGTCGTCTGACGAATACATCGACATGTTTCTGGATCAAGTGTATCGTGAAGTATCGGCGCAGCAAGCTCAGGCCTCTTCGAAACATCGGTTTTCAAAAATATTTGGACAGTAAGCGGCTTGCTTCCTGATGTATATCTGTTATAATTTGCGTATCATCAACATTGTAGCGAGAACTCGTCCGGTATCTCAGACTCCGTGAAGAGGTTACGCTACCTAACCGAAAGGTATTAGTATGGCTGACGCCAAGAATCAAACCGCTGATGGTAAGCAGCGTATTCGTATCCGTTTAAAGGCATACGATCACAAAGTAATCGACCAGGCTGCCAAGCAGATCGTTGACACCGCGCTTCGCACCGGTGCGAGTCTAGCTGGCCCAATCCCGCTGCCAACACGTAAAAGCACTTTTACAGTTGTCAAAAGCCCGCACGTCTACAAAAAAGGCCGTGAACAGTTTGAAATGCGCGTACATAAGCGCCTCATTGATGTATTTGAGCCAACTCCAAAGACTATCGACAGTCTTATGAACCTCAGCTTGCCTGCTGGTTGCGACGTCGAAATCAAGATGTAGGACTATTCGTCCAGTTGAGGGACGTGTGCTTCGATGAAAGCTCCGAAAAAGGGCCCATCATCTCCGGATGTGATAACGTCGATAGTGACCCCTCCTACAACAATCAAGCCTGCGAGCGCAAATAATCCTGGTCGACGCAGTAAATCGAGTGCTGTCGATGGTTCTCTCTGTTGTTCTATACTCATTGGGTGTTCAGTGTAAGATACTATGACGTGTCTGTAAAGTGTGGTTAAATACTGCTAATGGCTACAAAATCAAAAACCAAAGCAAAATATGTTAAAAAATACCGCACCACCGAAATGGATAGCGTCTATTTGATGAAAATGGTGCTGTATCTGATTCTAGGATCCCAGTGGTTATGGCTAGAACAGGCGAGCGGGCAGCGGATACCAATTCCCGTCGGCTTGTTAGTGGGTATCTTATTTGCGATGCACGACCATTTTCAGATTGATCGCAAGATAGAATATGCCGTGCTTTTGATCGCCATGTTCGTCGGTTTTGTTGCGAACATCGGCATTTTCATCACACTATAGCTTGTAACCAACGGCCAATGTGTTATAAAGGTAACCCATATGGACAAGATGTTTAGCCCTATTGGTATTCGAGAGCAGCTTTCAAAGACGGCATGGCATTTGGCCTTGGTTGCAGGCGGGGCTGTAGTTTCGGCGGTACTCTTTGGTGGCAATAGTCAGGTGTCTGATCCGGATATTGATTCGCCTGCTGCAACAGCACAACAGGTGATAGACACTCCAAGCGCTGTTACTATCGGGCCCAGGCACCAAATATATCAGACCGAGGGGAGTCAGGAGGTTGGACCTACTGCCGAAGACTACATTGGTCCGGGTGTGCTGGTCGTACTGGCCGCAGGTTCAGTAGCATTTGCAGGAGAGTGGTACCGAAAGAAAGGGCAATTGGCGCAGTTTTCTCGTCAAAGTGTCGCTGAGGCAAGTATTAGAGACGGCTTCACGGGTGAATTTTCCGAATATGAACGAGCAGTACTCAATCGACTTGATAAAACTTTGTAGGTTAGTGTAGAATTTGCAACATATTGACAGGAGTAACCAAAAGGTGTTACTCTGTTATGGTATTTAAGAAAAACCTGTACTTGACGTGCCTGGTAGGTCTGTCGCCAACAGATAGAAACCACCAAGTCGCCAAGAATTTTTATGTCTGAGATAAGCGTAAAAGTAACAGGGTAATAAGGATAACTAATTACAAACTATGAAAGCACTCATCACAAGAAAGGTTGGCATGACCAGTACCATCGCTGAAGACGGTACCGTTTCTGCTGTTACCTTGCTTTCCGCTAGTCCCTGTGTCATTACTCAGGTCAAAACCTTAGACAAGGACGGCTATATGTCAGTTCAGCTCGGTTTTGAGGAAGCGAAAGAACAAAACGTCAACAAGGCTCAAGTGGGCCACCTCAAGCCAGCAGGTGTCCTCCCGAAGATTATTCGCGAGTTCCGCGTCCCCGAGATCACTGAAGACCTCAAGGTTGGAGAAAAAATCAACCCCGAGGTCTTTTCAGTTGGTGACACTATTGACGCAACTGGTACCAGCAAGGGTAAGGGTTGGGCTGGCACCATCAAGCGCCACAACTTCCACCGTCAGCGTAAAACGCACGGTGGCAAGGGTAACACCCGCAAAGTCGGTTCGATCGGCTCCATGTACCCACAGCACATTTTCAAAGGCAAGAAAATGGCCGGCCAAATGGGTGACGAGCAAGTGACAGTCAAAAACTTGAAGGTCGCTATCGTTGACACAGACAAGAATCTAATTGGTGTCTTTGGGGCTGTACCCGGTCCACGCAAGGGCATCGTTGTTATTAAGGAGGCGGTAAACCATGGCTAGTTCGTTGCAGCTTAGGGAAAAGAGCAGCCAGAGCGAAAAATCGCACTTTTTCGCCCTGCGCGATGAGAAAAACCGTAAGGTTTGTCTTATGGGGGTAAACCATGGCTAGTACACCAACATTTACCAAGGCCGGTACCAAGGCGACGACGCCAGCTAAGTTGAGCAAAACGGTCTTTGACGTTGCGCCTGAAAACCATACCCTCCTCAAGGAAGCATATGTTGCCTACATGGCCAACGGCCGTGACAACTTTGCCCAGACCAAGACCCGTGGTCTCGTCAGTGGTGGTGGCCGCAAGCCCTGGAAGCAAAAGGGCACTGGTCGCGCACGTTTTGGCAGTAGCCGAAACCCAATCTGGCGTGGCGGTGGTATCGCTTTTGGTCCAACTGGTGAAGAGAATTACTCAAAGAAGCTAAACACTAAGGCAAAACGATTGGCACTTCGCCAAGCGTTGAGTCTCAAGGCTAAGGCTGGCCAGATCACCATTATCGAGACGTTTGAGTGTAAAGACGGCAAAGTAAGTCAAACTGTTAAATTCCTAGACAAAATTGGCGCCAAAGGCACTGTACTGATTGCAGTTAGCCAAAAGGACGCACTTGTTGAGCGAGCAACTCGCAACTTGCCAAACGTCAAGGCGGTTGACGCTCGTTACCTCAATGTCTATGACATTCTTAATGCCGATACAGTTGTTATCAGTAAAAAGGGTCTAGACATTGTTACCGAATGGCTCGATGCAAAGGAGGCCAAGTAATGGATAAGCAATTAGCTCTCCGCCCACGACTGAGCGAAAAGGCCTACGGCCAAAGTACCGAAGGCGTGTATGTCTTTATGGTCCCAGCAAATGCCAACAAGCACACTGTTGCGAGTGCGGTTGCAGCCCAATTTGACGTTGAAGTTGCCAGCGTTAACATGATTAATGTCAAGGGCAAGACCAAACGAACCGTCTATCAGGGTGGTCGCCGTTCTAAGGCCGGCAGTCGTTCTGACTTCAAGAAAGCCTATGTGACTTTGGCCAGTGGTCAGAGTATCCCGATCTTTGCAGCCGAAGAAGAAGCTGAAGCCAAGCAAGAGAAGGTTCAGGCCGAAGTTGAGAAGGCTTCTGCCAAACAGGCCGAAAAGGACGCTAAAGAGGCTGCCAAGAAGGCCAAAAAGGAGAAAAAGTAATGACTGAATTACTGTCAGATGTAGTCATGCCTATCTGTCCGGAAGGTTTTGTTGAAATTCAGCCTATGGCCGGCTTCGCTGGTCAGGTAGTAGTTAACGTGGAGATGGGAGCTTAAATCATGGCAATAAAGCAATACAA
>JAGQNT010000196.1 GCA_020427965.1 Candidatus Saccharimonadota bacterium
CCGTATGCCAAAAACATAACTACCATCGAACCAAGAGGTCGACGTGATAGCTGAGCAGGTTTTTGGTTGTACAGCCAACCCAAGACCATAAATGTAAGTAAGATACCTCTGACTACCCACGGCACCGGCACAAGACATGCGACCAAACTTGCTGTCAGCAGCCATAGCATCATTCGAATGTATTTGGCCGAGACTTGCTTTCGTAACTGAAAAATACGAGGCGTACCATTCAAGCCATCGACTGTTTCGTCCGCTATGTCATTCCACAACGTAACCAGCGAATGCGCCAACACATAGGCTAGCGCCGCCAGCCAGAATTCAGCCTGGAAATTTCCCCTAGAAATCAACAGACCAGCTGCCATAGATAACAGTGGCAGTACTGTGTTAGAAAGACGAAACGATCGTAGAATTGGCAGCATCACACAAAGTGGCGCGCTAGCTACCCACGTCCCCACCACCAATCGACATAAACAACATGAAGAAAGCTATCATCGCCACGACTGGTAAAACAGTTATGCCAAGGATTATCAGTGCAATTAATTTATAGGGATTGACCCGGAAAGTTTTCTTCATGGCCACCCCATTTTCGACCTTGTAGGTCCGAGAGTTGTGATAGTCCCATAGACTGATGCCGCCAAATACCAAGATTGCCGCCGCCAAGAAAATATTGGCATAACTACCGCTGACAACACTCCAATACAATCCGATTGCCAGCATACCACCCAAGACAACTTGCCAGACTCGCTGATCCTTAGCCTTACGTTCGTTCTTGTACTGAGCCTCGTTAAAAACACTACCACTTGAGGCTACTGGCTGTTGCTTTTCCAATGCACGCAAGCGTTCGTACTCTTGCTTTGATATCCAGACGTTATCTGAACCGGGTGTTTCAGGCTTTTCTGGCTGCATGCGTCTTCCCCCGTTTGATTGGTTGCATCTTGGTAAGCGTTACATTAAACAAGGCTAACAGACCAAACAGTGCAATCATGATAATAAACAATGCAATGATCGCCGCCGATCGCTGTGCCTTGGCAAACATGCCAAATACGGCCGCCAAGGCTACAAAATATATCTGGAATGTCCAGGTTCGAGTACGCATGATCGGATTTGATTGAGCGATCTGGGATGCAAAATACATCGCGACTGGCAACCAGATAAATGCAAAGATACCGACGATGACTAGTCGACTCGCGCCCAGCAAATTAAAAAACAGTAAGCCGTCCTGGACATAGGCCGTGGGAGGCTGTAAATACGCACGGTAACTGACAGTCAGCGCTACGACTCCAGCTAGCAGTGTTGCCTGCAGCATGGTCGGCCTACCGGTCGCAACCATAATCATTGCCGCAGTGCCCAGCAATAACAGTACGTCGGTAGCGAGCATGAAATTCTGCGTAACAACAGGGTCAGCCACGATGGTGATCATAGCCCATAGCAACATCGAAACTGCCATCAGTGTGAACGCAAAACAAAACGCCCACAACCGAAATGGATCAACCTGCACATATGCTTTTTGGCAACTCCACACAAAACCCAATATGGCGATGGCTGCGACGATGAATCCGATTGCTCCCAACATGATTTTGCGATTTCCTGAGGCTATATTACCATAAGCATGAAAATGGGAACTATATTTTTATTCACGTTGGCATACCTAATGGGCTCGATCCCCTTTGGCAAATTGGCAAGTAATTTGTACGGGATCGATATTCAGCAACGCGGCAGTGGCAACATTGGCTTCGCCAACGTGCGCCGAGTCGTCGGCTGGCCAGCCGCCATCCTAACCCTGGTGGGCGACATCCTAAAAGGTGTTATCCCAACCCTCATTGCACTCATGGTCGGCGGACCAGGGCTAGCTATGTGGACAGGTTTACTAGCAATGCTCGGTCATATTTTCCCTGTTTGGCTCAATTTTAGGGGCGGCAAGGGTGTGGCGACTGGCCTGGGCGTCGTTATTGTCATCCAACCCATCGCAGCACTAGCGGGAGGCGCTATCTACGTTATCGGTGGTGTATTGGGTTTTAAGTCCAGCCACAGCTCACTGGTGGGAACTGTCGTAGTACTCCTACTGACAATTTCACTCTCACCTGCGCTATGGTGGCAATTTTTGCTGCTCGCCGGATTGATTACCTGGAAATTGCGCCATAACATGCGTGGAACCGTGCCCAATTATGGCTAGTGACACTCTGGTGCGCATCACGCTGTTGTTTGTGATGCTACTGACTCTTGGTGCGGCTACGTGTATACCTTTGTTTGACTGGAGCACACGTAAATTTTTCCGTTCAAAGCTGTGGGTCAAAGTCTACTGGTGGATCCCTATCTTTGCTGTGTTTATTGCCGCATTGGAACTGGGAGTTTTAGCAGCAGGGATTATCAGCATCTTTCTGACGCTGCAAATCGTTAGAGAATTTTGGCCACATCGCAGAGCTGCCGGCTGGTACACACGGACGTATACTGCCACTGTTATTGTTGGCATTACCACGCTCCCCTTTTATTTTACATTTAGTCAGCACGCGGTTATCGATAGCCTGCTCGTAGTTGGATTTGCTTCACCGTTATCAGATGTGTTTGCCTTTTTTCTCGGCAACTATGCTGGCCGGCACCCTTTGCCGGTACAAATAAATAATCGCAAATCGTGGGAAGGCGTACTTGGCCAAATCGTTGGCGCGCTCGTTGGCGTCGCTTTACTAGCACTGTTCGTAGACATCCCGGCCAACTGGCTCCTGGGCCTGGGCATTGGCCTGGCAAGTGCCTTTGGCGATATAGCCAATAGCGTTGCCAAGCGTCAACTTGCCATAAAGGATTGGGGCGATACGATTCCTGGACACGGTGGCATTCTTGATCGTTGCGCCAGTTTGTCGGTTGCTCTGGTCGTTGGTCTCGTTTCCCTGTTATAAACCAATACTATACAAAGTATAGTATTGGTTTTAGGCCTCTAATTTGAGTCGTTTTACCAGCCAGTCTCGAGGTAGGATGCTCAAAAACCAGCCTGCCCGAGGCCCAGATTCCTTGCCAATGATTGCCTGGTAGAGCGTCTGGAATAATTCTTTGGGCTGCATCTCTAACGACTCTTTAAATTCGTAAATCGCCTGATGAAACCAGGTTCCATCGGCGTCCTGGGGGGCTACAGAAACCTTGTCGGCTAGTTGTGCCATAAACTGACGTTGTTTTTCATTAAACTGACCTGTATTAACATTGTCAGCTAGGGAAAACTTAATATCGTCTGTCGCACTTTTATCAAGCCAGGAATCGATAAATTTTAGTTCATTGGCGATTATTGCTGCGTCCGCCCTCGCCACCTCAGCGTATTCACTGCGGCTGATGATATCGAGTGTTTTGTCTACATCACGCAGTGCAGCTTGGTAACTGGCAACGAGCATCGAAAACGGCACCCGGCTAATAGTAGGTTGTTCCAGGCCATGCAGACATAAATCTACTAACTGTTGTTCGTCGGCAGTCTTGTCGTGTTTAGCCAGAAGTTCACCAAATTCGTCCACGAGTCGCATCAGGGTTGGTCCTTCGTCGAAAAACAGGAGCTTGTCGGGTGCGTAACGAAGTACGAAGAACCAGACGACTTCGGCTGGCAAAATTTCCAGCAGTTCGGCGGCAGTGATGGTGTCGCCGGCACTTTTACTCATCTTCTTCGTATCGCCAGTACGATTAATAAAGTTATATGGCATCGGCAACGGCGCCTCTGCAGCATAGATATCTTTTACAATAACTTCACCAGTATCGTACGACCCACCTTTGGTAGCATGATCTCGGCCAAAGGGTTCAGCGTTGACACCCAGTAGCCACCAGCGGGCTGGCCAGTCGATTCGCCAATTGAGTTTGACCTCTCCCCGGGCATAGCTCAGTTCGCGCGCCTGA
>JAGQNT010000197.1 GCA_020427965.1 Candidatus Saccharimonadota bacterium
CGATGATGCTATTGCAGAACCACCCGTTTTCAGCGAAAGCTCAAAGACAATAATCGATCAGGGTTTGCGCAACATCCTAGGGCGCAGCTTTGATAACTATGCAACCTTACATGCCACAGGCGGTAATGAGCTATACAACACAGTGGCTGGTATCAGCAATGGCTATAAGTCAGCTGAACTGAACGGAGGAACGGCAGACTACAAGCTGACCTTTGAGAACGTCCAGACAACCAGGGAAGGTGATGCGGGGGCAGAGGTAACATTTGACGAAGTCACGACCACCAATGTTGACGAAATCTTCGATAACCCTGCTTTTGACACTGACTACCACGTCACCGCCGTGCTCAACAAGGTGCCAGATGCCAATGGGGATCTCACTTGGGTGATATCATTACCCGAGATGAAGACTGCACCTTACGACGCGTCCGGCGGGCAATAACCCACACACATACCTCTGTGTTTATTTACCACGGTAGTGGTATGATAAACACAAGAGGTTATGCGTACGCTTCGATACATAAAAACTACCTTTATTATTGCCCTGTTGCTGTTCTCTGTTATCAGCGGCATCATCGCGCCCAAGACGGCACATGCTGATGTTATTAGTGGCGAAATCGCACCCAAGGTTGAGCAGTTCCTGTACTACTGGGGCTTGGTCTCTTGTTTTGCGCGCAATGATGTTGACCAAGCGTCGCCGTCACAGGTGGCTAGTGGCGATTGGTTTGACAACAACATAGGACAGGGCCATGGCTATTTTGGCTACCTGGGAGATGACAATGGTGAAATCGGCTGCGACCATGCAGACATGGTCCAGCAAGCAGTACCGGCTGTCTGGGGTACTAAAAGTGGTGAAGCGTCCGATGGGGTATTTTTCCGTGCCTGGTGTTCAGTGCAACCCTATGCCGAACGAACCGACAGCGATGACAAAGAAACACTACAGGGGTGTCTAACGGGATCCGGAAATTACGACTTTTCTGGCTACAACAGTTCGGAAATTACTGCGGCACTGCACGATGGTGTGGCTAGCAGCTCAGCCAGCGGCAGTAGTTTTCCATTTACAACCAGCCAACTCGGTGAACCAGGGCAGTATTATTTATACAAACAATCACTGGAACAACTATGCGGTAAAGTCGATAGCCGGCCAAATAACGGTTCCGACCCCATCCTACAGGATGAAAACTGGGTATCAGTCTGGGAAGTTGACCTTGCCACTGGTGAAATAACTAAAAACATTTGGCAGATAAAATCCAACGAAAATGACGCCAAGTCAGTATGGGCAGTAGAGCACAGCAAGACAGTTACTGACCCGTACCCTTACACAGGCAAGAAGGTGAAGTGTGAAGACATGGCAGCCTACACGCGGCAATATGCAGCGGCATTTGCGGACAGTGTTAAGTTGTACAACAAGGAGCACCCGGACGACGCGGGCACGTCAGGCTCGACGTCTAGTAGTGACACGGGGGAAATTGACGTTTCTTGTGGTCAGACACTTGACTTCCCGGGTTTTATCTTTCCTGTCACCAGCGTGCTGAACTGGCTGTTCTGTGGCTTTATCGCGGCCACTAATACCGCCAGTCAACAGTTGGATGAACAACTCCTAAAAATGTTATGCGTGGACCAAGCCTCACTGTTTGGCACCGCCAGTATGTGTCCGAAACAGGCCACTAATTCGGATCAGACGTCCGCGGCCTACAAAAAGGTCTGGGACGTGTTCCGTGTGCTGTCCTTGGGATTATTAGTGATTGTCGGACTCATAATGGTACTGTCGCAGACGATTGGACTCGAAGTATTCGATGCCTATACCATTAGAAAAACATTGCCTAGGTTAATCGTGGCCGCTATTGGCATAACCTTGTCATGGCAGCTGATGGATTTCTTTGTGGGATTAACCAATGCCCTCGGCCTGGGGGTCCGAGCCCTGATCTATGCACCGTTTAACCAGGCAGGAATCACCAACGTCAATGTTCTGACTGGCGGCACCCCGGCCATTACCGTGCTGTTTGCTATGGGCGGCTTCCTGGTATTGGGTGCGCTGGGTGTACTCAGTCTTTTGGGTACCGCGCTGCTGTCTATCTTCGTTGCGTTCGTGGTGTTGGTACTGCGAAACATCGTCGTGATAATGCTAACTGTGATCGCCCCGCTGGCCATTGTGGCGTACATTTTGCCCAACACCCAGAAGTGGTGGAGCAACTGGTGGGATTGGTGGAGCAAAGCACTGCTGATGTTCCCGATTATCGTCGGTTTTATTGCGATTGGGCACGTGTTTGCCGCTATTGCCGCCAAGCAAAGCGACAGCACACTCAGCGCTATCATCGCATTTTTGGCGTATTTTGCACCGTATTTCTTGCTGCCGCTAACGTTCCGCTTTGCCGGCGGCGTACTGGCCACCCTTGGCGGCTTCACCAACGACCGCGGCCGTGGCGTGTTCGACCGCCTTAAGGGCTTCCGCGCAAATCAGGCACAGAAGAACATCCAAGCGATGGGGGAGGGTAACCGATTTAGGGGTAGTGGTGCATTCTCACGAGGCTTTAACGCAACAACAAGAGGTATCGCCGGCTTCGCTGCTGCAGACAAAGGGTACAACCCTCGATACTGGGGTTCAGCAACCCAGTCACACCTTTCTAATCAATCGCTTGTGCATGCTGCGGAATATGGGGAGAAAAACGAAGCCTTCCAGGCTGTTAAGGGTAATGATGACCTACTGTTGGCCGGCCTCAGGCATAGGAATGACTATGCCGCAATTGAAGCAGATCTTAGGGCTAAAGGTTACAGTGAGGACGCGGCACGCCAAGGCGCAGCCGCTGTTCGTCTGGCGCGTCGTGACACTTCCGATGAGGTCTTTGAAACTGCGGCCGCCATGGCACTGCCCGCCACGGGCACAGCCTTTAAGGGTGGCGCTGGTGAGATGCACACACTCATTAACGAAGTGGCCGGGAGTGACCGACAAAAAGCATCTAGAATGCTGGCAGCAATGCGCAGTGGTGCAGCTGGAGCCAGACGCTATGACCTAGGCGGCGGTAGTTATGCGTCACAACTAGGGGTAATGGAGGATCAATACAACGGCACCGTCACGGAGGCGGCGGCTAACCGCACAATTGCAGAGCAGTCCCTGGAGGGACAGGGTGGTGGCTATGTTGCTGGCGCTAGAAACGGAGCGGTAAAAAA
>JAGQNT010000198.1 GCA_020427965.1 Candidatus Saccharimonadota bacterium
TCATTAGGCATACTCCTGGTGACGGGAGGTTTGGTTTTTCTGGGGTGGTTTGCGTACTTATGGTTTGAACCGGTAGCGGCACCGTATCAGTACCAGAAGCAATCCTCAGGGAATCCGCAGCAGTATCCCGAATTGGAACTGGATGCGTGGCCTGAACTTGAAATCAGCCGGTATGACGTCATCGTTCCGGATGTTGAAAAGCCCATAGCGCAGGCAACAGTAGCGCAACGGGACGGCGCAGCGCCGGTGCTGGTCAAATGGGAGAACCACAGCAAAGAAACCCTGCACGCATTAGACTGGAAATCATCCGAACTGAGTGCGCTGGCCAAAGCCATTGGCCAATACGCAGAAAAAGATGCGCTCATCTTAGCCTGGTGGGACATCTCGCAACAGATCAACCTGTTGAGCGGACACGAAACCCTGTTCACCAGCCACCTGAACGAACCTTTAATCATACCGCAGCACTGGTATGAATATATGGACGCCATAGATGCGTATGAACAGGCGTTCTGGCAAAGCAAACCCAGCCAAAGCGAACTGGAGCAATTCGAGCGATTTAGCCGGGCGCTGACAGCCAAAGCGGAAGAAGGCGTAGCCCAACTTCGCAGCCTTGTTGGAACGGACCGGGAAGCCTACATCATCGTTCATGTCACAGACCTGTATAAACTGGGTCTCATGTACCCGGATAAAATTGGTGTTGCCTACCAGAACTTTCCAATGACGGGCAACATCCATGGCATGATCAACCACATGAAAGTACAACTGAAGGAAAACGACTTTGACACCTATACCCTACAATCGATAACCGATACGCAAATCAGAGTCTACTTTCTGAGCGACGCACAAAGCAGTGAAACCCTGCTGGCGCGAATGCTGCCGTTCACAGACAAAGACGCGCCGATGGAGCTGGAAGCACTGCAACTGGTATACCAGCAGGGCGGTTACTGGGTATACAAAATTCCGGGCAACGAAAGCGATGGATTGATACAATAAAGACAGCGTAGACAGAGACAGCTAAAATAAGCAACAACAAGAACAAAAAAAGCACGCGGCATCCATATAAGCATTTACACAAACGGGTGATCGCGTACAATACGCGGCTTAAGAACTTGAAATAAGAAAAGTACAAGGAGGAAGGATGAAACACCCAATAACGTACGTACTGGCTATACTCGCGACATTTGTGTTTTTCACGGGGACAGCGGTAGCGGATTTTGAGGGGCGGCAGAAATGCAGCTCATGCCACAAATCACAAGGTAAATCATGGCGCGAGACAGCGCATGCCAAAGCGATGGAATCGCTGAAGGCAGGCGAGCGCAAGGAAGCGAAAGAAAAAGCAGGCCTTGACCCAGACAAGGACTACACCAAAGACAAAGACTGCGTAGGCTGCCATGTTGATGGCTGGGAGCAGAGAGGAGGATACACCATAGAGCGGCCGAGACGTCAACTGGCGGCAGTAGGGTGTGAATCCTGCCATGGTGCTGGCAAAAGATACAGGGGCGATCACCGAAAAGGCGGGCAGCAATTTGAAAGAACAGGCAGGACCACCGAGCGCAAGCGACTGGCGGACAGAGGTCAGGACTTTCATTTTGAAGAAGCGTGTGCGGGGTGTCACCTGAACTATGAAGGTTCGGGCTGGAAAGGCACGAAAGCACCCTATACGCCATTCACACCAGAAGTTGATGAGAAATACCGGTTTGACTTTGACAAAATGGTAAAAGACGACAGTGCGATGCATGCGCACTACAAACTGGATGGTGCATTTGTCGGCGAACCGAAATTCAAGTTTCACGATGAATTCCAGGCCAACGCCCAAGAGGGTGAGAAAGGCGACGAAGACGACGATGACGATGATGATTAACAGGAGACCTGAATGACTGCATTACAAAAAGGAGCGATAGGCACCCTGTTAACGGGGGCGTTACTGGGGATCGTTCTGGTGGGTATAGTATTTGGCGGAGAGGCGGCGTTATCGACAGAAGAATTTTGTACGAGCTGTCACTCGATGACGTATACCCAGGACGAGCTGAGAGAATCGACCCACTATGGGGCATTGGGAGTCAATCCTGGGTGTAAGGACTGTCATATACCGCAGGGATTCAAGAACTTTCATTTGGCGGTTTATACTCATGTAGTAGATGGTGCGCGGGAATTATGGCTGGAGCTGGTGAATGATTACTCGACGTTGGAGAAGTTTAACGAACGTCGGTTAATCATGGCGCATGATGCGCGGATGAACCTGAAGAAATGGGACAGTGTGACGTGTCGTGATTGTCATAAGAATCCGGATCCACCTGGAGAGGATGCACAGGCTGCGCATAAGAAGATGGAAACAGTGGGAGCGACGTCTATAGATTGTCATCAGAACCTGGAGCATGAAGAAGCCCCGATGACGGATCTTGATGCGAGTCTTGCTCAGGGCAAGATGGTATTGAAGGCCGATGAAGATGATGACTGGGATGACGACGACGATGACGATGATGACTGGGATGATGATTATTAA
>JAGQNT010000019.1 GCA_020427965.1 Candidatus Saccharimonadota bacterium
ATTGCCAACGGTCTCGGACACTGATGTATTCAGTTTATTGAGCTTAAAATTATCGTTACTCCCTTCGGTGTAAGCAGAGATGATCAGGGTATCACCTGTCAGTCCACCGTCGTTAATGTCAGCCCAACGAGAACTGCTGCTACTGGTAAAGTTGTTTTCCTTGGTGAAACCCTGGAGCAAGCTATCACTGAGTGAGGAAATATCTGTTCCGTTGCGATCACCGATCCAGATGGAGATGTCACTGTCATATACAACAGAGTTAAGGAACGCCATGTCGACCGTAACGTCTTTGTCAAATTCGAACAAGAGGTAATCATCCCATCCATTGTTGTCGACTCGATGACTATCGTCATTTATGGAATTAGTGACCCCCAGGCCAGCATCGTAGACACCAATGTAACCAGTATTCCAGGCACCGAAGTTATCACGACTGTGTGCGCTGACGTCAACCGTGACTCCGTTTGCTGTAAACGTACGAATATTGCCGCTCGAGCCCGTGGTACTGGAAGAGCCGGTGAAAACGAAATTTGCATCCGAGGTCGTAGTAACCGAGAGATCCTGCGCCGACATTGTGGTAGAAGTATAGAGCCAAGTCTCGCCGGCACTCAGGATACCATCCGAACCCACATCACTAGTCACAACCAAAGTCGGGATGAAGTCGTCGGCAAAATTGTTAGGCGTTCCGTTGTCGTCCTTAACCAGAACTTCAGCTTGTGCGAAGGCCACATCACCAGTGTTCGTTACATCGTAGGTAAAGGTGACATCTGTGCCGACAGCGATTTCAGGTAACACATTGAGATCGGTAACATCGATACCATTGACAAACTTCTCGATATCGATACTGGTCTTCTGTTCAACAGCTGGGTTTATATAACCGCTGGCATCACTGTCACTGACAGTACTGGCGGTTACGGTGGCTATGTTTATGTACTCGCTATTGCCAACGGTCTCGGACACTGATGTATTCAGTTTATTGAGCTTAAAATTATCGTTACTCCCTTCGGTGTAAGCAGAGATGATCAGGGTATCACCTGTCAGTCCACCGTCGTTAATGTCAGCCCAA
>JAGQNT010000199.1 GCA_020427965.1 Candidatus Saccharimonadota bacterium
AAAACTTTGACTGAAAAAACTCGGTCCACTGGACCTCAAACAGTTTTCAGTCAGCCAAGCCCAGTTATATAGCCGTTCGGTTCTTGGGGTAAAGCCAATGCCCGTAAAGCCCCAAGTTGGTGGTAGCGCACCGATCTAATCATCTCGCTCGGGGAGTACAGGGCTGCCGTCATGCGAAGCATGAGGCACCCGAAGAGGGGGTATCCCCCTCTTCTATTGCAGTGTAGGGTGTAGCTGGTTTTACGTAGTAAAACCGCGTATAGATGGTACAAAGTGAGAATACTCATTACTATACAAAGTATAGTAATGAGTATTGAACTGGTATACTAGGATCAGATGAATGGAATTAATGCCACAGACCTTATTTGGTACCTGCTCGTTATCTTGGTAAGTCTGAGCATACACGAGATGATGCATGCCTATACAGCGTTTAAGTTGGGTGACACTACTGCCCAGGAAGATGGCAGAATCAGCTTAAACCCTTTGGTGCATATCGATCCTTTTATGACCATCGTACTGCCATTCTTAACGCTCATTTCATTCGGTGTGCCGGTACTAGCGGCCAAGCCGGTGCCATTCAATCCTGATCGCGTGAAATACGACGATTTCGGGGCGGCCATGATCGCGGCAGCCGGGCCAGTAACCAATCTAGCGTTGGCAGCAGTAGCCGGTATCTTGATGCACGTATTTATCAGCAACCCGTCTATCCTGCATGTGCTGGACATTTTCCTGAGTCTGAATGTGGCGCTCTTCGTCTTCAATATGATCCCGATTCCACCACTCGATGGCTCCCGCGTGCTCTATGCCTTTGCGCCGGATAGTGTCAGGGCATTTATGGAGCAAATAGAGCAGTTCGGCATCTTTCTGATATTCGGATTGGTACTGTTCTTCCAGCCATTCGTTAATCTGTTAGTAACCTTGAACGAGAGCATTCGTAGCTTCTTACTTAGGTTATAATAAGGACAAGGCTTGGGGGCGATTCTAGGCTGGCATAATGATAATCTGAACACTTATCATTATGGGGTTTCAAGATTTTGCAGGGCCGTGGTCGTGCAGTGAGTCACCCCACCTGGTGTCGTACCAGGTTGTCAGAGCCAGCCGAGTTCCCGGGCCTAAAGAAAAGAACCTAACAAACGTTAGGTTCTTTTCTTTGGTCGGGGTGACAGGACTTGAACCTGCGACCTCACGGCCCCCAGCCGTACGCGCTACCAACTGCGCCACACCCCGACAACGATCATATTTTACCAAAACTATCCTCGGTTGGGCCGTGAGCCTCACGGTCACCTCCGGCGACCCCGCAACTTCATCTTTGCAAACCAGTTTGCAAGAGAAGATTGCCTTACGAACTGCCACCGGCAGTTCTCACCCCAGCCGTACGCGCTACCAACTGCGCCACACCCCGACATCAGGGTAATTTTAGCTGATTTCCTCTGTTTTTTCGAGTACAATAGGGTTGATGACACAACACACAGATTGGCAAGAGACCAAACACGGGCTCTATAAACAATTCAATTTTGAGAATTTCAAAGAGGCCTTTGCGTTTATGACGCGGGTAGCTGAGGTTGCCGAAGAGTTCCAGCATCACCCCCGCTGGGAGAATGAATGGAGTGTGGTACAGATCTGGCTCCGCACCCATGATCAGGATGGCAGGGTGACCGATAAGGACCACGAACTGGCGAAAGCGATTGACGGTGTCGCAGCACAAAAATCACCAGAGCACGCAGAATCAAATACCAAGCCAAGCTCAATCGATAAGGTCAAAATCTTCGCTGACGGCGGCTCCAGGGGCAACCCTGGCCCATCTGCGAGTGGCTATGTCGTGATGGATAAAGAGGACAATATTCTTGTCGACGAAGGGTTGTACCTAGGAGTAACCACTAATAATCAGGCTGAATACACGGCACTCAAGATAGCTCTGGAGAAGGCCGCCGAGATGCACGCCGAAGAGGTCGAGGTGTACATGGACAGCTTGCTTGTCGTCAATCAAATGAAAGGCATATTTAAGGTCAAAAACCGTGACCTGTGGCCCATCCATGACGCTATTAAGCAGTTACTACCGAAATTCCAGAAGGTGAGCTTTGGGCACGTTCCGCGTGAACTCAACAAAGCTGCCGATGCGGCCGTTAACCGCGCCCTCGACGAACAACTCAAACACCAGTAGACTAAGCGTAAGCTTTCTGGTATAATACTTACCGTGCCAGGTTATTAGCTAGTCGCTTGCCTCGGCAAGAGGAAAGTCCGGACAGCATAGGGCAAGACAGTTGCTAACGGCAACCAAGAGCAATCTTAGGGAAAGTGCCACAGAAACAATACAGCCCAGCTTATTTTTCGAAGATAAACTGAGCAAAGGTGAAAAGAGTGCGGTAAGAGCGCACAACGTCGTATGGTGACATACGAAGTCGGTAAACCCTGTCTGCTGCAAGGAGATGAGTCCTTTGAGGCTAAACCTCAAAGTACCCGCTAAGGATTCGTCATAAGAACCGCGAGATTTTATCGGCGACGATAAAACTAGATAGATGACTAGCCCTGTCTGCCGTCAGGCAGGCTCGACAAAATCCGGCTTATAGATAGCCTGGCACACTAAAAAGACCTCTATAACAGAGGTCTTTTTAGTGCGTAGCTGAAACTCTAGAGGCCCAAGTCTTCTCGAACTTCTCGCTCTTCTTGATCAAGTGCTTCTCGTTGGGTCGCAATAGATGCTAAAAGAACATCAGGGTTGCGTTGAGCTTCCTCAAGTACGAGCCTATCAAAAAGTGCCTGCTGGGTCTCGCCAGTGATCCTTAGCAGACCCTTTATCTGTGGTATACGGCGCTCCTTTAACCGAATGTTGAGCTGCACCATTGAATCTGGATCGTATTCCGCTGATACTGCCATGAATCCGACCTCTTATTTAGCGCTTTTGACGACCGCTTCGAAAGCTTTTGGTTCGTTGACGGCTAGTTCGCTCAGAACTTTGCGGTCAAGTGTGACATTAGCCTTCTTGAGACCAGCAATCAGCTTGCTGTAGGTGGTGCCGTGCAAGCGAGCGCCAGCGTTGATACGAGCGTTCCATAGCTGGCGGAAGGTTCGTTTGCGGTTACGACGATCGCGGGTTGCATACTGTAGTGACTTCGTAACAGCTTGTTTGCCACGGCGGTAGCTAACCCGGTTGGGGTGGCTCATGCCCTTGGTGGCTTTACGGATTTTGACGTGACTCTTGTGGGTCGCAACGCCTCGTTTGACTCGCATTATCTAGACTCCTAACTTTCGCTTCATGTTACGGACATTCTTGCCGCTGAGGGTCTTGAGTCCGGATAGGCTTCGCTTGCGCGAACCACTCTTCTTTTGCAGGAAGTGGCTTTTGTTGGGGCTGCCAACACGCAATTTGCCGTTCTTTGATACTTTGACGCGGTCTTTGGTGCCGCTGTGGGTCTTTAATTTAGGCATCATTCTCTCCTTGTTCTGCCGGTTTCGGAGCCGCCTTTGGTTTCCCACTACTGCGGATCACGAAGTTTAATTGTTTGCCCGCGAACTGCGGAGCTTGGTCAACGACTATTGTATCACCAAAGTCTGCGATAACTTTGTCAGCAAGTTTGAAGCCAATTTCTTTATGAGCCAGTTCACGACCCCTGTAAAAAATAGTGAGCTTCACTTTATGGCCTGCTTCTAGGAACTTGGTGACCTTGTTCATTTTAATGGCGAGGTCGTGTTCACCGATTTTGAGGCCAAACCGCATTTGTTTCATATCGAGCGCTTTGGCGTTCTTGCGGTTTTTTTGCTGCTGCTTGGTGCGTTGGTAGTTGTATTTGCCCCAATCGACAATTTTGGCCACCGGTGGTTTCGCGTCAGGGGAGATCTCGACCAAGTCCAAGCCCTGTTCAGCGGCCATATTGAGCGCTTCCTGCTTACTGAGGATGCCCAATTGCTTACCGGCTTCGTCGATAACTCTGAGTTGCGTTGCCTGAATAGCACCATTCAAGCGAGTGAATTTGGCGATAGAGACGTCTCCCTACGATCTTGATGTTGATAACGCTCATCATTCTAACAGAAGTAATTACAGAGGTCAACGACTAAACTAACGCGCCAGTGGTTATTTCTGGTTTTCTGAATTGCAAAGCTTCAGTGATGTGCCTGGTTTCGATCCGCGTCGATTGGTCTAGATCGGCGATGGTGCGAGCGACCTTGATGGTACGCATGTAGCTCCTTGCTGATATGCCTAGTTTTTCGCCGGCAGCATCAAGGATCTGCTTTGCTTCAGGGGTGATATGGCCGTGCTGCTTGAGCTCCTGGTTCGTCATGCCGGCATTGAGTTTGGCATGACTGAATCGCTGCAGCTGCGTTGATCGGGCAGACGCAACTCGTCTAGCGGAGTCGATTGCTTGCGAAGATCCAGAGTTAGTGTGCAGGAGTTTTGCATGGTCAACTTCATGAACGTTAGCGAACAGATCGATGCGATCAAGGATAGGGCCAGACAGCTTCTGTTGATAGCGGGCGATCTGGTGCGGCATGCAAGTGCAGGGCTTAGTTGTACCGTAAAAGCCACACGGACAGGGGTTGGCGGTGGCGATAAGGATAAAATCGGCAGGATAATCTACCGCTTCCTTGGCTCGAGCCACGCTCACAACTCTATCCTCAAGGGGTTGACGGAGTGATTCTAGGGTCATACGGCTAAATTCGGGCAGCTCATCCATAAATAGGACTCCGCGATGACTAAGGCTAATTTCACCTGGGCGGAGGTTAAGTCCGCCCCCGATAATTGCTACGTGACTAGCGCTATGGTGAGGAGAGCGGAAGGGCCTGGTCGTAACAGTCTTGTCGTAATCATTGCTGACTAGACTGTGGAGATGGGTGATTTCCAGCATTTCCTCGTGGTTCAATGGTGGCAACAGGGAGGACAGGGCTTTTGCCAGCATGGTTTTCCCAGTGCCGGGTGGCCCGCTAAAGAAGACGTTGTGGCCGCCTGCAGCGGCGATTTCCAGGGCTCGTTTTGCGAGTGCTTGCCCTACAACCTCGTCGAGACTTGTATCAACAACAGAGTTGAGCCTTTTTTCGGCATACCCAACACCCGTTTCGACTACTTCGATTAGTTTTACTGAGGTGAAGTGGTCGTAAATGTTTGTCAGGGAGCCGGCTGGTATTAATTGTATGCCAGGTACTAATCTTGCCTGAGCAAGGTTTGCAGTAGGTATGACACAGACAGTTTTACCCTGTTGGCGGGCTGCGAGCAGCTTACCAATCATACCTCTGATCGGTCGTATACTCCCGTCTAAACCCAATTCACCTAAGAAAAGCAGGTTATTGTTGCCTGGAGTGAGGCTAATCTGCTGGCTTGCGAGTAGAATCGAAACTGCCATAGCAACATCCAGCCCGCTATCGTTTTTGGGCAAGTCGGCAGGCGCCAGGTTGATAGTAATACGTTTGCGAGGCAGGTTGAGGTTACTAGCCGCGAATGCGCTGCGCACACGTTCTTTGGCTTCGTCTACTGGCTTGGTAGCCGAGCCCACAATCACGATATTTGGCAGGTTGTTGGACAGGCTACATTCAATATCAACCAGCCGTCCGCCCGTGCCAGAACTTACCAAACTTTGTACTTTGGTTGTCATGGCGGCAGTCTATACCACGTCTTTTCAAAACAAAAGTGGACATGCTTATTATGCCGACTTTTTCGTTCAGTAGGGGTGGGGTAGCAGTAAAATTACAGGGGTAAAAAAAGAACGACGATCTGCGAGGAATCGTCGTTCTTGTTTTGTCGTTTTTGTTTTTGAGCACTTTTTTTATTCAGTGCTACTCATATAGTATGAAATGCTTATGCCGCTGTCAACTATAAAATGTAGGAAATTTTTTTACGGTTGTGTATAACCTTTGAAGTGGTCGTACTGAAGCTAGGAAATAGGCTTTTCCTGAAGACAAAAATCTACACACGATCGCCACCAAAACGCTAAAGGTTATTGACATTTCAGACGCTTTGTAGTAGCATGCTTAGTGTAAGTTACAAAAACAAAAACATATCAAAAAGAGCTTGCAACTTACAGTACGGAACTCTTTCCGTCCGGCGCTCCTCTTTACCAAGTAGGTAATCGGAGCGGTCAGTCAGGGAACGGGTGACAAGCGCTAATTAATCTAATGAATAGAGCGGATTTGCCACCCTCCCACCATTTATTACCCTTTGCCGCCCCCTCTGGGGCGGTTTTTGATACCATATACCTAATGCTTTCATATATTTCCACCAAACATCTTGTACTAGTACTTGGATTGCTCATCCTTAATATCGTCGGGTTTACCCTGATTAATCCGCTAAATAGCCCCTCGATTATGTTGTTCTTGGGGTTTGGCCTACTGGCTGCTGACTTTTTCCTGATGTTTTACGTGCTCACCCGTATAACTCAGAAGATTTTCGGTCGACCACGACATTCTGCACGACGGGTTGCATCAATATTAACAGGGGTGGTGATTGTACTACTCGCACTGCAGTCAATAGGGCAGCTTAGTGTGCGCGATACGATTGCCGTCTCTTTGGTATGCTGTCTGGTCTATTTTTATCTATCCTACTACCGGCCCTCACAACGATAAGTCATTGGTCAGCAGGCTTACTCTGCCTGTATAATACATACTGACGTGCAACCTAATACGCCACAATCTGGGAATAGTCAGGATCCTGCGGTGGGGCAGGCTCCATTTAATAGTGCACCAAATCACGAATTACCAGAGGTAGATCCTACAAACCTGGGCGTTCCACCGACATTACCGAGCCCAACGCCACCAGCAACTCCAATCTATGATGGCAAACCAGCCCCAGAGGATTGGTCGCAACGTATACAGCACGCGATGATGGCAGAGGCTAATCCGCGTCAACGCGCGGCTCGTTTTGCTCAACTCAAAAATGAGTATCAACAAAATGTACTCGGAATATCTCCACAGAAAAAAGAGGAGCCCAAGCAATGACGGGTCTGATCATTTTATTCATGATTGCATTGCTTGCAGCGTCCTTACTGGCAGGTAGTGTATACACGCTCTTTTTAGCAAGGCAGCAGTCAAAAACCGACACTGAGCGAAGCCTAGAAATGGTTCCGTTACTTATCCATTTACCGCCCATTAGTGATGACACGGCAGTGGGCGGAAGAGACGCTCGAGACGTTGTAGATGAAACAATATCTAAATCACAAATCCTATACAACATCATTGCTAGTACGGCTGAAAAGAACAGGGCTTCAAAGCTGTTTGGGCAACGTCATATCACGTTTGAAATAATAGGCCAGCAGGGCTTCGTATATTTCTATACGGCCGTCCCAGTTCAGCTCGTAGATGTTGTAAAACAAGCAATAGTCAGTGCATATCCATCAGCTGCTTTGGAACAAGTTTCCGAGCCAAATATCTTCAACGAGGCGGGGGGCGCAGCGGCAGTCGTGGGTGGTGAAATGGTCCTTAAAAAACCATTCGCATTTCCGATCGGAACCTATCAAGAATTGAAACGTGATGCGCTGCAATCGGTACTTGGTTCGCTCTCAAGTTTGGATAAAGAAGACGGCGTGGCAGTCCAAATACTTGTCAGGCCGGCACCCGATGGTTGGCGCAAAGCCGCGACAAGTATTGCGTCAAAAAAGCGCAAAGGTAACTATGATACCAAAACTGGCCTGGAAGCCATTGGCCCTTTTGCGAAACAAGTTTTTACAGCTCTGAATAAACCACCAGAAGAGAAAAAAGACGGCGGTGGATCATCAGATGCTGACTTATCGTCGCTGGATCGTTCAGTCGTTGAGGCTATCGAGGATAAAACGCGCCATCCTGGCTTTGAGGTGGCGATTCGGATTGTCGCTTCATCGAACGTCCTACAGCGCTCGCAGGCACTCCTGCAAAACGTCGTGGCATCATTTGCTCTGTTTGACGCGCCTAATAAGAATGGCTTCAAATTTGAAGCCGCCAAGGATAGTCAGCAACTAGCCAATGAATATATACTGCGCAGCTTCCACAAGCGTCATCGAAAGACGGTCTTGAACTCGGTGGAACTTGCTACTATCTTCCATTTTCCGGATCAGAGTAATTTGCCGACATCCCAAGTCACGCGCCAAGAGTCCAAGCAAGTTGACGGCCCTCGTAATATTCCCGAACAGGGTCTACTGCTAGGCTATAACTTGTTTAGAGGTGCCAAGAAGCCGATCCGCCTGGATCTACAGGATCGCCAGCGCCATATGTATGTTGTCGGTCAGACTGGTACCGGTAAATCGACCTACCTCGAAAACCTGGCCCTGCAAGACATGCTGAACGGCGATGGTTTTGCCTTTGTCGACCCACATGGCGATACGGTCGAAAAACTCTTGTCTATGGTACCCAAAGAGCGGACCGAGGATATTATTTACTTCAGCCCGGCCGACATGGAGTATCCGATGGGCCTTAACTTGTTTGAATACAATCATCCCGATCAAAAAGACTTCCTGATTCAAGAGGCCCTTAACATGCTTTACAAGCTCTACGACCCCCAACACCAGGGAATTATGGGGCCGCGCTATGAGCACTTGTTCCGCATGGCGGCATTAACCGTTATGGCAGACCCGGCTGGTGGTACCTTCATAGATATTCCAAAACTGTTCCGTGATCCGGCCTACGTCAAACAAAAACTGGCTTTCGTTAAAGATCAGAACGTTATCGAATTCTGGCAAAAAGAGATGCCTCAGAGTCAACGTAGTAACGAATTCGGCGAAGTGGTTAGCTGGTTTGTCAGTAAGTTTGGCGCATTCTTGAGTAACGAAATGATGCGTAACATCATCGGTCAGACCAAAAGCGCATTTGATCTGCGCGATGTCATGGACAACAAAAAAATCCTCCTCGTTAACTTGAGTAAAGGACGCACGGGTGAACTCAATAGCAAGCTACTGGGTATGATCTTTGTGATGAAATTCCAGGCTGCGGCCATGAGCCGGGCAACTATTCCTGAAAAAGACCGCGTGGACTTTAGTCTGTACGTGGATGAGTTCCAAAACTTTTCGACTGATTCGTTTGCGACAATCATGTCCGAAGCTCGAAAATATCACCTGAACTTGATCGTGGCAAACCAGTTTACGACCCAGCTCACAGAGGAAATTCGTGATGCTGTCTTTGGTAACATGGGTACCATCGTCAGTTTTCGCATAGGTCAAAACGACGTCGAGGCTTTGGGCAAATACTTCCAGCCGACGTTTGATGGTGACGACTTGTTGCGCGTACCCAACTACAACACGATTATTAGAACATTGGTCGGTGGCGTGCCGACACAACCATTTAGCATGGCCACACTACCGCCACTGGGAAGCCCGAATTCAAACCTGGCGTCGGCTCTCAAGCAGTTGTCGGCAGCCAAACATGGACGACCACGTGGTGACATTGAGAAAGAGATCTTTGCACGCATGAAGACTATTGCGCCACCACCGCCTGCAGCTCGACCGGCCGCGGCGCCAGCCGCCGGCCCGTGGGGACAACCGGCGCCCGCTCCCGGGACACAAGCACCACTGACGGCTGCGCCAAATCCACCCACTGCAGCACCAAAACCAGCTGCGCCAAATGGTTCATTCCTAGACGAGTGGCTGCAAAAACGTCAGCAGACGCCTTATAGTCCACCGCCAAACCCACAGGCCCACGCGCATCCTCAGGGTGTTACTCAGCCACCACGCGCTGTAGCACCGCCTGCACCCGTTCAGCCACAACCTCAGCCCACGACTCAAGCAGCGCCAAGCAGCCCACAACAGCCGGCAGCCCCCGAAAAGCCGAAACCCAAGAAAAGCCATTCAGAAGAACACCACGAACTAGTTATTCAGCCGCCAAAACATGACAAGCCCAGTCTGGACCTGAAGAATATTAGTAGTGATCAACTAGATCAAGAGGAAATCGGCCAGATTGCGCAACAGCTCAAGCAAGATCTGAAGCCAAAAGGCAACAAACCGTTCTTAAAGAAAAAGAAGCAGACAATGTCGCCAGTCGAAATTAAGCCAAATCAGGCGACACCAGCCAAAGAGCCGGAATTACCGACCCTACCCAAGGGTCCTAAGCCTGTCCAGGGCCACCAGGAAGCCGACGATACCATTGTTATAGATGAACACGGTAACTTGACCTACAAAGAGCCAGACGCGTAAGCAGGGGCCTCTACGTGGCTCAGACAGCTTGTGTATCTGTTGAGCCTTGGGTATAATAAGGGTAAGTGGGAAAACATTAGCAGTTCCTAGAGAGGGTATAGGTTTCCAGTGGCCAAACAAACAGGTAATTCAGACTATAAAGCTGACCAAATCCAGGTTCTTGAGGGCCTGGAGCCGGTCCGTAAACGCCCGGGTATGTACATCGGTGGTACTGGTGTTGAAGGTCTCCACCACTTGGTGTGGGAAATTGTCGACAACGGTATTGACGAGGCCTTGGCTGGTCACGCTACACATATTGAGGTAACACTTTTGGCCGATGGTGGCGTGCGGGTCTATGACGATGGTCGGGGCATCCCTACAGATATTCACCCCAAAACTGGCAAAAGTACCGTCGAGACGGTGCTAACCGTGCTGCACGCCGGTGGTAAGTTCGGTGGTGGTGGGTATAAAGTTTCTGGTGGTTTACACGGCGTCGGTTCCAGTGTGGTCAACGCACTGTCAACGAAGTTAAACGTTCGCATCTTTCGTGATGGTAAAATCCACGAACAGGACTACAACACCGGTGTGCCGCAAGGGGATTTGAAGGTTGTCGGCAAAACCGATCAGACAGGGACAGAGATTACCTTCTATCCGGACGGTAGCATCTTTGAGACGACTGAGATTAATTATGATACGGTACTGGATCGCTTGCGTCACGCGGCGTATCTCACAAAAGGTGTTAGAACCTCGCTTTCTGATGAGCGAAACGGAAAAAGCTATAGCTTTTATTTCGAGGGTGGTATACAGAGCTATGTTAAGCACCTCAATATTGGCAAAGAGGTTGTCGATGAAGACATCTTCTATGTCGACCGTCCCGTCAATGATTGCCAGGTAGAGGTCGCGCTGCAGTACACCGATTCCTACAGTGAAACTATCAAGGCTTTCGCGAACAACGTGGTGAACCCAGAGGGTGGTACGCACATGACCGGTTTCCGTGCAGCGCTGACTCGTGTTATTAACGACTACGCGCGCAAGAACGGCCTATTGAAAGAGAAAGAAGAGAATCTATCGGGAGAGGACACCCGCGAGGGTCTGACCGCAGTTATATTAGTGAAACTACCAGATCCACAGTTTGAAGGTCAGACGAAAGGTAAGTTGGGTAACCCCGAGATCCGCGGTTATGTGGAACAGGTCCTAGGTGAATACCTGAACTATTATCTGGAAGAGCACCCGGCAGTTGCCAAGAAGATTGTCGGTAAGGCACTCCTCGCTGCCCGTGCGCGTAAAGCTGCTCGTGCCGCTCGTGAGAACATTCTTCGCAAAGGGGTGCTGGACGGTGCATCAATGCCCGGCAAGTTGGCCGATTGTTCATCGAAAGACCCTAAGAATTCAGAAATTTACCTCGTAGAGGGCGACTCAGCCGGTGGTTCGGCCAAGACTGGACGAGACAGCAAAACGCAGGCTATCTTACCGCTTCGCGGCAAGGTACTCAATGTCGAACGAGCTCGTCTGGACAAGATGTTAGCCAACAACGAAATCTTAGCGCTCATCAAAGCCTTAGGTGTCGGTATTGAAGATTCATTTGATATCAATGGGCTTCGCTATGACCGTATCATCATCATGACCGATGCAGACGTCGACGGTAGCCATATCTCTACGCTACTGATGACATTCTTCTTCCGCTACATGCGCGAGATCATCGACGGCGGCCATATTTATTTGGCCAAACCGCCGCTGTTCGAGTTAGTTCGCCAAGGCCGCAAAAACCCAGTCTTTATCTATGACGAAGGCGAGTTGGATGTGGTTATCGAAAAGGAGATTGAGCGCCGCAAGAAAGAAGGGCTCAAGTCCGACCCTAACGCCGACCGCATCAAGCAAGCCGGCTTCATCGAACTCAAGCGCTATAAGGGTCTTGGTGAAATGGACGCAGAGCAATTGTTTGAGACCACAATGGATCCCGAGAAGCGTGTCCTAGTACAGGTGCAGGTTGATGATGCCGAGAAGGCAGACGCTATCTTTACCAAGCTGATGGGTACCGAGGTTGAGTTGCGTAAGAACTTTATTCAGGCTAATGCAAAATTTGTGAAAGATTTGGATATTTAATATGGACGACCAGACAAACCAGCCAACTGAAGATAAGACAGCAAGCAATCCGCTAGAGCCGACGACCGAAATCGTTACCGCTGATCACTCTCGTACCGTCGAACGTCGTACTGTCGAAAATGTCATGGAGGATAGTTACCTCCGTTACTCGATGTCAGTCATCATTGATCGTGCCTTGCCCGACGTGCGTGATGGCCTGAAACCTGTTCACCGACGTATTCTGTATACCATGAACGAATCTGGCCTGCGTAGCGGTGCGCGTCACCGTAAGTCGGCCACCGTCGTCGGTGACGTGATGGGTCGTTATCACCCGCACGGTGACAGCAGTATTTATGATTCCATGGTGCGCTTGGCGCAGCCATGGGCCACTCGTTATCTGCTCGTGAATGGTCAGGGTAACTTCGGTAGCATGGACGGGGATCCACCGGCTGCCTACCGTTACACCGAGGCCAAGATGGAGCGCCTGGCTGACGAGCTACTCGAGGATATTGATAAAGAAACGGTCAATTTCCGTGACAACTACGACGGTACTCGCCAAGAGCCAAGCGTACTGCCAGCTAAGCTGCCCAACCTGTTACTGAATGGTCAGCTGGGTATCGCCGTGGGTATGGCGACCAACATCCCACCACATAACCTGGGTGAGTTGGTTGATGCCGAAGTACACATGATTGATCACCCGGATGCATCACTCGATGACCTACTAGAATACGTCAAAGGGCCAGACTTCCCAACTGGCGGTGTTGTTTATGGCAAGGATGCTCTACGTACTGCTTACGCAACTGGCCGAGGTGGTGTGGTAACACGGGGTATTGCAGAGATTGTTGAGGGTAAAAAAGGTCGTCACCAGATCGTTATCACCGAGATTCCGTATGCGCTCAACAAAGAAACGTTGGTGCTGAAGATCGCTGAACTGGTCAACACTAAGAAGATTGGGGGCATTGCTGACCTCCGTGACGAAAGTGCTCGCGGTAGTGTACGCATTGTCGTTGACCTCAAGAAAGATGCTTACCCCAAGAAGTTGCTGAATCAGCTCTACAAGCTGACACCACTTCAGACTAGCTTCCACTTCAACATGATGGCGCTCGTGGACGGTATCCAACCGCGTGTCATGGGTCTGCAAGACATAGTCACAGAGCACATCAAACACCGACAGGTAGTGGTTCGTCGCCGCACCGAATACGAGCTAAAGAAGGCCAAAGAA
>JAGQNT010000200.1 GCA_020427965.1 Candidatus Saccharimonadota bacterium
AGTCCCCTACCCTACCCCTTCCCGTTAGGAAGTGCGGTGCCCTTCGATGTCCGGACTTTCCTCGTGGCGTTCAAAGAACCCCCCGCGACAGGCCGGCTGCACAGGACTTGCAAAATTAGGTTACAGCACCATCAAAAAACCCCGACAAATTGTCGGGGCTTTTTGGGTCTCTGTTCTATCTAGAAATCACCGCGTGACGGATACTCTCTGTAAGAAGGTTTCTGTATCTGTCTCGATGCGCAACATATACACACCAGCTGCCATCTGCGAAAGGTCTATACTTGATGAGGCTGCGCCTTCAACAGACCATTCCTGGGCCATCACCCCTTGTAAGGTAAGCAGGGATATAGAAGCAATAGCACCCTGATGAATGAGCCGGACTTCCATAATTCCGGCGGTGGGGTTGGGATAACAGCGCACTCCGTAATTGTCTGTTGCCTCTGCCAATCCGGTGCAAACAGCACTGTAATCCACAGCTATGGTATCCGAAGCCGAACACGCATTCCCATCAGTTACAACAACCGAGAAAGTACCTGCTTTATTTACAGCCAAGGTCCGAGATGTTTCACCTGTATTCCATTGATAAGTGGCACCCGAATTACCGGCATCCAGTGTGAGTATTTGCTTGCCGCAAATCGAAGTATCGCGACCCAAATCAACCATCGGTACAGGATTAACTACTATGGTAGTAAATGCGGTATCGCGGCACGAATTGCTATCAGCGTAAGTATAGCCGATATTCCTGTTTCCAACACCAGCTATCGAGGCTGTGAAAAGGGAGTCGTTGCTTACGCCCAACCCGAAGTAAGCACCGCCAAGCGGAGTCCCCTGAGTAAGCACAAAAGCAGGTTTGTCTATACATACAGGAGGTAAAGCGCCCAACGACACTGAAGGCAGGGGTAGTACCCTGATGGTAGCATCAGCGCTGTCTCTACAGCCACTTGTATTTGCATAAGTATAGCCAAGTGTGTAGGTGCCGGGACTAAGTGGATCAGCATTGAACCTATTGCTACCCGAAACGCCTGTTCCATAATAATATCCTCCAGCAGGAGTTCCGCTGTTCAAAAGGACACCGTTTACATTGTCGCATACATCGGCAGGCGAAGCAAATGAGACGACCGGAATACTGTCTACGAGAATACTTCGGGCGTTGGTATCTGTACAACCGTTTGTATTGGTAAGGGTGTAATATACCTGATGTGTGCCATAACCGGCAGCACTAGGGTTGAAACTATTGCCCGATACTCCTGCACCAAAGAAAGTACCGCCCGGATGCGTAGAAGAACTCAAAGATATTGGCGCGCTGTTGACACAGGTTGCTGTCTGCAAGACAAAATCAGGTAGGTCGTAATATCCGAAGTTCGCACGTATGGCGTAGGTGAGCGGCTTCCCGATGTCTTCCAGCGCATGCCAACCTGCCGAGGTATCGTAAACCGAGGCACCGGGCATAAAGTTATCGTATGTCGCACCCAGGGTAAGATCATTTGACGAGAGTTGTGATACAGCAATGAGATAAGACTTGCCCTTCGTAAGGATGTGCTTACAGCCGCCAAAAGGAAGCGTATACCAGCGACCTG
>JAGQNT010000201.1 GCA_020427965.1 Candidatus Saccharimonadota bacterium
AAGCGTTGTAAACGCTGCTCTCTACCTGGTATATGTTCGGTATCATGTGCTTGAAGAGGAGGTTGTCGATGTTGTAAGCAGGGTTGAAGAATATAACACCACCCTCGGTAGAACCGGTTCCGAGGTCGTCACCCTTCGCCCAGCCAAACTCAGCCGCAACCAACTTGAGAGGCCATCCCGGATAAACTTCCGCACGGGCCGCCCAGATGATGTTCGAGGAATCAACGTCTATGCTTCCAGGAACGCCGTCAACCTTGATCTTACCGAAAGCACCCTGGATTTCACCAACGAGTCTCCAGAGGTCCGTTTTGTAGTCGATCAAACCGGAATAGAGAGTCAACCGGTCGAGGTCAAGAACGCCAGACGAAGCGCCGGCGTTGGGTGGAACACCCGCGTCGGTTCCGCTGGTCGGCAACGAGTTGATGTTGTTCTGATGGATGTACGGGAATATATAACCACCGACGGTGAGGTTACCGCCCGCGACGTTCGGGTTGTTGAAGATAAGAGCCGCAGCCGCGATATCATAACCATTACCCTGGCCGGTAACTACGCTATTTCCCTGTGAGAAGATATCCGAAACCAACACGAACGTAATAGACGAGGAACCAGCAGAGAAAGACTTAAGGTAAAGGAACCTGTCTACCACGAAACCGAGGTCGCTGTACGGATCCCAGCCGCCGTTGGCAAGAATACCGAGGCCCCAGTCAAACGGCTGGCGTCCAATCCTTACAAAACCGAGGTTGTGAGGAAGAACTATATCAGCATGAAGCATCCTCACGTTGAAGAATCCCGGATCGTCTATCGCGTTAGGTCCGGTCAGTATTGCACCACGGAACCTGTCGCTGAACGATATGTTGGAGTTAACTACGGTGTTACGTCCACCAAGCAGCTCCGAAGTTGATCCGCCCCAGATGTTGTTGTCAAAGACGTTGAACTGTGCCCGGATCGTTACAGCATCGCTGAGCACCAACTGAGGAGTTAAACGCAGACTCGTGTCTACGAAGAATATCTCGTCTTTGTTGTTTGAAAATCCGAGCGCCTGTGCGTTACTGCTGCTCAACGCCGATATAAACGTGGCGTTATCTATAAAACGAGCCCTGGTACGCATGTAGCTCGGAAAGCCGCCCAGCGTGAGTTCAACGGCGAACGTAGGCGCGGCCACAGTTAGAGCCAATAAAAACATAAAAAGCCATTTGGCTTTACTCATCTCTCCTTACCTCCTTTGATTTGTTTTAAATTTTTAAGTTTTCAATATTTTGCTCGTGTATTTTCCAAAGATATCAATTAAAACCGAGAGTCTCGATTCATTTTCCGGGCCGTTTCATATAGATGAAAGTAACGTGCCAAGAGGCCAAGCCCGTGATTATTGCTTTTTTATAAATCCGGGGGCGTCGTTTGTCAGAAAACAGTACGGGAATCAGGCAAGCGCCAGAGAAGGGAGACATACCTTATATGTACGGGAAGGTTAGGCTTCGGGTGATCCGCATCATGACCACCGGCTTCGACATCGGCAAGCGAGGAAACGGAGA
>JAGQNT010000202.1 GCA_020427965.1 Candidatus Saccharimonadota bacterium
AAAGTGCGCCGTGGAGCGGCATAGGCGATAGCGTCAGAGACGCAGGAGGTTAGGACAACACCTCTTAGACCACTCAACCAACCTAGCGGGGAAACCCAAAGGGGACAATAGCATGTTGGGAAAGCGTCGGTCAATCGAGTCACAAAGATTGGGACAGGAGCGCGAGGTCTGAATGATAAGGGTAAAGCTGGATTGCTTGAAGTCTAGTGATGAGTCTGCGATACGCCCGCTCATGGGAAAGTGACTGAAACCCATGCCCGGCAGCAACAGCTTAGTTTTTCCAAGCTGCGAAAGTCCTCTGCCGGGGACGGAACCAATGAGGTTCAGCAAATCACGAAAGGACACCCTAAGTCATTCTAACGTCACTATGCACCGTATCACGGGATGGCCTAAGTGGCGCGAGCCATAAGGTCACGGAGTCTCCATAGTAGTCGTGGGAGCAAGCTTGGCAAAGCCAAGGGACGACCCACCAGGGAGGCTGGGAAAGCCAGCCACAGGGCGAAGGGAGACAGGTAGTGGATTGAGCGTAGAGCAAAGGTATGCGAATGCAAAAAGCCGAGAGCATCCTACGAGCAATGCAAAAGCTGGGCGACCAGCGAGCAACCTTAACACGAGTATATCGAAACCTGTACTGCGAAGAACTGTACTATTTGGCCTATGGGAAAGTAGCCCAAAACGCAGGCGCAATGACACAAGGCATCACAGCCGAGATAGTAGACGGGATGAACCAAGCGCGAATCAGCCAAATCATCGACAAGATGCGGCAAGAAAGGTACCAGTTCGCCCCCGTGCGGCGCATCCGCATTGACAAAGAGGGTGGGGGGAAACGGCCGATAGGCATCCCCACCTTTAGCGACAAGCTGGTACAAGAAGTGATGCGACAACTATTAGAAGCGTACTACGAACCCCAGTTCAGTCAGCATTCCCACGGATTCAGACCAGAGCGAGGCTGTCACACCGCCCTGGCCGAGATCAAAGACACGTTCACCGGAACCGTCTGGTACATCGAAGGCGACATACGCGGCTGTTTTGACAACATCAACCATGAGCAGCTACTAGGCTACATCCAAACAGACATCCAAGACGGACGCTTTGTCAACCTCATCCGACGACTGTTGCAAGCAGGCTACCTGGAAGATTGGCAATACGGACAAACCTACAGCGGCACGCCGCAAGGCGGCATCATCAGCCCCATCCTAGCCAACATCTATCTGCATCAGCTAGATAAGTTCTATGAGCAAGTGCTGCGACCCAAGTACAACGAAGGACGCATCAAGCAGTGGTCCAAAGCGTACAAGAAAATCGAAGGACGAATGCGACGCGCCTATCGGAGCGGGCAGAAGGACGAAGCAGCCAGATGGCGCAAGGAACTGCGCCAGATGCCGACGCAGACAACCGACGACCCCAACTTCAGACGGCTGAAATACGTGCGCTACGCCGACGATTTCCTACTAGGGTACATTGGAACCAAAGCGGAAGCAGAACAAATACGGGACGAACTACGCGGCTTCCTTGCCCAAGAACTCAAGCTGGAACTGAATGAGGAAAAGACCGTCATCACCCACGCCCGTAGCGATAGTGCCCAATTTCTAGGCTATCGCATCAGTACCTATCAAGAAAACAGCAAACTGAACGACAATCCAAGAGGGTACAAAGTACGCAGCATCAACGGACAGCAAAGATTGAGCGTGCCACCAGCCAGAATCGAGGCGTATTGCCAGATGTATCTCCAAGGCGGTAAGCCACAGAGCCGTGTAGAAATGACGCCCAATTCAGTCCCCGAAATCATCAACGCCTACCAGAGCAAGTATCGCGGGATAGTGGAATACTACAAGTATGCCAGCAACCGAGCCGACCTCGGCAAGCTCAAGAACGTGATGCAAGCCAGCCTCGTCAAGACGCTAGCTCATAAGCTAAAGATACCTGTTAGCCAAGTATACAGGAACTACCGCTCGACCATTTGGGTTGAGGGACGACAGTACAAGGTATTCAAAGCCACAGTAGAGACAGAGGACAAGGTGTATGAATACATCTGGGGCGGCATCTCGTTAGCGGTGCAACTGGTAGGGACACAGCTTATTCGAGACCAGCATCCTCGACCCATACATCTAACCCGCAATGACTTAGTACGCCGCTTGCAGGCCGACAAATGCGAGCATTGTGGAGCAGAAGAGCAAGTCGAAGTACACCACATCCGCAAGCTCAAAGACCTCAAGAAGCAGTGGCAAGGCAGGCCAGAGAAACCCAAATGGGTAGCATGGATGATAGGGCGAAATCGGAAGACGATGGTACTCTGTCGAAGCTGCCACGATAAACTCCACCAAGGGAAACTCGACTGACAACCCAACAATTGTAGACGCTACTGGAGAGCCGGATGAAGGCAAACCTTCACGTCCGGTTCGGAGAGGGGTTTTCGGAAAAGTGCTGTTGTCTTGACAGCAGTAACTCGCCGGATTCCTACTCTACACAACAACGGC
>JAGQNT010000203.1 GCA_020427965.1 Candidatus Saccharimonadota bacterium
TACGTCGTTCCGTATAACACTCCAGGCACCGACTCTTACTGCGGGTTACACGCTGACTTTGCCCACGGACGATGGGACGTCCGGGCAGTGGCTCACAACAGATGGGTCCGGGGTTCTCAGTTGGACATCCCTTGATCTCAGTGCCGTAAACCAAGACATTTTACCGAGTGGTACGGTTGATCTTGGGTCTTCTGGAAGTCCATGGGAAGAGATTCACGGCACTACCGTGTTTGCAACAAACCTAGACGCGCCGGTCTACATCGAGGTGCAGAAATCCCTGATCCCATACGCGGCCGGGTTTGTTGATCTTGGCTCTCCAAACAATGCCATGAAGGGACTGTACACCCAAAAGGTTTATTTGCACTATACAACCGCGTATCAAGTCATTCTTCAACCCCCGACGCTCACCGCGAGTTATACACTGACTCTCCCGACAGACGACGGTGACTCAGGCCAGGCCTTGACCACGGACGGGGCCGGTGTCCTGTCATGGAGCGATGTCGTGACCGAGGCGTACCTTGGGGCCGTGGGAGTGGAAGTGCTTCCTGATATAAACAATATGCGTTCGCTTGGATCAACTTCCAATTACTGGCTATACTGCAATGTGAGTAGGCTGCGCCTGAACTATAATACAACGAAACATGTCATGCTCGCGTCTGGAAATGTGTCTGCCAACTACACTCTCTACTTCCCCACGGCCGTAGCCGCCGGAACGTATGACTTCATGTACGCCAATGGGAACCAGTTGGGCTGGGGCCAATTCACGTCTCTGGCGTCTGACATCATACCAAGTACAACTGGATTTGATCTTGGGTCGACAGGTTCACCATGGGATGACATATGGGGGACGAATGTGTATGCGCAATCAACGCTGCAAGTTGTCAGTGGTGTAAGTGCCCCTCCCCAGATCTATCTGCGGAATACTTTTACAACAGCGAGTCTTCAGACGACAATCTCGTTTGTTCCAAACTATGATGTAGATACTCTGTATCAGTTTAATGTGGGAACTCATGACACGTCCGGCAAGTTCTACATCCAGTACAATACTGGCGGTAGTATTATCCTCGATGATACAGGTCTGGAAGTGACAACGGGAAACGAAGTTAAACTACATGGGAACACGACGTGGTACGGGACACTCACCAAGGATGCCGGGGCAACGGCTCTTGCATGGACGGCCGTGAGCAAGAGCGGGAGTAATATAACAGACATCGGGGGACTTACTGCCATTGCAAGTAACTTGATTCCGAGTGGGTCGCAGACGCTTGGAAGTGCAGGGACTGCA
>JAGQNT010000204.1 GCA_020427965.1 Candidatus Saccharimonadota bacterium
GGCGCCACGACCAGGGGAGGTACCGGAGCTTGAGGTGGCACCACAACCGGGGGTGGTTGAGGCGGAACTTCATTAGCTCGCGGAGGAACCACGATCGGTTCCGAATTGGCGCTTCCTAGCATACCGCCCGTCACAACAGTGTCGGCAGGCGGAGGCACGGGTACCGTCGGCTCAATGGTGGGATCGGCGTATGCCGGGCCCGCCGAAGGTATTACTATACCGACGGTAAACGCAATCACAGCAACGCTGCGAAGGAGTGATGCAATCACCCTTTTCACCTCGATCCTATCTCATCGTGGTAAGGAACAAGCAGCTACTATAGGAAGCTGCTCTACCCTTGCCTCCACCTTGGAGGTATCCTGATTATATGTATTTTTGTACTTCTGATTTATGAAATTTTTAACAAGTAAAACCGTTCGCGGTTACCTTTGCTACCAGCCACTTCGCTATCACGTTTCCCGAGGATAACAAATGCTTGCTTTGCCCATGTTTCAAAATCATGAAGAATCTGACGCCGAACAGCATCGTTTTTGATAATTCCCTTGTTTACCTGGTCGCGTCCAGCCTCAAACTGCGGTTTGACCATGGCAACGACAGTCGCTTGTGGCGCGATGCGTGCAACAGATGGCAAAATTTCTCGCAGGCTAATGAAACTAACATCAATGACGACAATATCGATGCTGTCATCGGTAGAAAAGTCACGGATATCAGTTTTTTCATGCAGTTCAATCCGTTCATCAGAGCGAAGTGTCGGATGCAGTTGGTCGGTACCAACATCAACGGCTATAACCTTCGTTGCGCCATGCTGTAGGGCATAGTCAGTAAATCCCCCCGTACTACTCCCTACATCAAGTACGGTCATATCCTTGAACCGGACACCTAGCAATTCGGCAACGCTTGCCAATTTGAGACCGGCGCGACTGACGTATTGCTCCTTTGCAGATAGTTTGATGTCGGCATCCGCAGATACGAACTGTCCCGCTTTGGTTGCCGCACGTCCATTCACTGTTACATTCCCCAACCCAATCCAACTTTCGGCCTGAGAACGCGAAGAAACCAGGCCTTTTATAACCATCAGTTGGTCGAGCCTGGTCTTCGTCATGCTATTTTTTCCGTTCGCGGTATTCACCGGTTGTCGTATCTACCGATATAACATCACCGACTTTAATGAACGCTGGAACCTTCACCACCAGGCCCGTTTCAAGCGTCGCATCTTTCAAAACGCTGCTTGTAGTATCGCCTTTGACGACATCTTCCGCATAGGTAACTTCAAGAAAAAGATTCTTCGGCAGTTCAACGTTAATCACGCGGTCGCCAAAGAACTGCAGATTCAGTTCATCACCTTCTTTCAGATATGATGCAGCGCTATCGACGATATCCGCACCCAGCTGAAACTGTTCAAAGCTCTCCGGATCCATGAAATGAAAGTCGTTACCGTCTGAGTACAAATATTGTACGGTCTTATTTGTCACCTCAGCGCGTTCAATCTTATCCTGTCCTTTGAAGGTCTTAGGGATAACACTCCCGTCAACCAAGTTTTTCAACTTGACATTGACGATACTGCCGCCGCGCCCCATGACTTTCTGGGAATATTCAACGACACGGTAAGGCTTGCCGTCGATTTGGCAAACAGTACCCTTTTTAAGGTCAGTAGGCTGATACATGTCGTTTACTCCTAGTTATTTGCAACGAATGGAAGCAGTGCCAAATGGCGTGCGCGCTTGATAGCGACAGCCAGTTGACGCTGTTGTTTTGCAGACAAGCCGGTCTTGCTGATCGGTTCGATCTGACCGTACATGTTTACGTAATGTAGCAATGTCTTTGCATCTTTGTAGTCAAAATATGCAGGTGCATCTTTTTTGAATCGTTTCAGTGCCATAATATTCTCCTAGAATGGTATTTCACTCAGATCGATTGGCTTGTCGTCGATATCTTCGATAACAACATCGTCTGATTTTTTCTTA
>JAGQNT010000205.1 GCA_020427965.1 Candidatus Saccharimonadota bacterium
CTGATGAACAAGTCGTTTCAGGATGCAATCAGCAACGCCGACCCTTCTGCTATCATCATTCAAGGTGGCGGCTATGCTAACTACGGCACAGGGACGTTTGCTAAAAACGAGTGGATACTGACCGACTCTGGAACAAAGGCGGCGGCTACAAACGGCGCCTACTCGTTTCACTTCTATCCCGAGAACCAGTACCTTGGTCGCTGGCACTACGAAAAGCTGTGGAATCGCGTAGCCAATCAGGATAACGCAATCAACTTCGCGAAGTCACAGGGTTTTTGGCGCATCTTCAACAGCGAGTCCGGACCGTACTCATCCGGCTTCATGGCAGAAGAGTATCCGTTTCTTGGCGACGCTCTTATTGCTCCTGGTGAAATCATGAACGGTTATCCAATCGTGCGACAGACACAGCACGATGGTGTAGCTCTTGCGCGGGACGCTATTCGCTGCGTGGCTCAAGGTGCTGGCTATATCTACTATACGGGCTCTCGCATGTTCTCTGAGGCGTATCCGCCTTTGTCCTCTGAGGATTCTGGTTGGGACTCACACGGTGGAGTCGATCCGCTGATGACCACCTTTCTTACCGAGCAGCACATTCTTGGCAATACCCTGGTTCCATACGGTCGTATTCTCCACTCAATGGAGCCCTGGCTGGAGCTTAACCTATTCCAAGCATCAGACGGTCAGTCTGTTGTTGTGGCTTGGTCCACTGCACGTACAAACATTGCGCTCGTTCCTACCAATACGGCTTTGCAGGTACTGGACTATTTCGAAAACGAAGTGGCCACTAATCCTGCTGTCGTTATCGTAGGAACTCGTCCCGTCTATCTTCGCTCTTCTACACTCACGACTAACGAGCTGTTCTCGTCAGTGACAAACGGCGTAGCGTATCAGACAAACGACTTCTTTGCACCCAGTCTTGTGTTCTATCGTCAACCTGTAGGAGAAGACCCTCCTGCACGCATGATGAAGATTCGTTGGGGTACTGGTACGCGTGGTCGTTCCCTTCCTTCGTGGAAGACTACTGCACTAAACCGACCTGCGATCCAAGCTCGTTGGTCGCTTAATAACACAAACTGGTCAGAGTGGACAGAACGCGACTACGCGGAACTGCCTACTAGTCTGGCTCCAGGAACGTATACACCAATGATTGAACTAGTCGACGAGTTCGGTTTTGGTTCTACTAATTCTGGTCTTGGCTTTACGATTAGCGGAGCTGTTTCAGGGGCAGCAGTGGCAACTGGAGTGACGGCAACTACACTAAACCTAACCTACTAATGGATCCAGAAACAATTCAAAGCGCAGTGGACCATGCAGCCGTGCAAAGCGATCGTTGGCTTTTTCTCGCGACTCTTGTTGTAGTAGGTGTCTGCGTTTTTCTGCTGACTCGTTGGATGATTGGTCAGCTGGCCAGACGCGATACGCAAGCGCGCGAAGACCGAGCCGAGCTTGTGCTTGTTATCAAAGAGAACGCTATCGCAATGACGAAGAATGCAGAGTCGCAACA
>JAGQNT010000206.1 GCA_020427965.1 Candidatus Saccharimonadota bacterium
AGGCACTCATTTGCTTGAAGGATCTTGCCAACAAATGGCGTTCTTGAAAAAACTGTGTCTTAAGAACGCTATTCGGCTCGTTGGTTGCGGCGGCATCACTGATGCTACGGCGGCTACTCGACAACAAAAGGCAGGCGCTGACGAGGGTCAGATGGCGACGGTGCCATACTTCCGTGGAGACAAGGCAGTGCAGCAGATCATTCAAGAGCAGTACGCATGAACAAGTCACTGGGCATCAGTGCCCAGTGACACAAAACGCTTCCCTTTCCTTGGGCGGCGTTTTTTGTTAGGTTACTGGTGGACTGAATTCTTGAAACAGAACGTCATGAAGGGAGTAAAATCATGACCCTCAAAACTCTGAAAATACGTCGCCCTGACGATTGGCATCTCCATCTGCGCGATGGTTCGATGCTGCAGGCAGTTTTGCCGGAAACCACTCGTCATTTCGCGCGAGCTATCGTCATGCCCAATTTGGTTCCGCCAGTGGTGACCCAGGATGATGTTGTCAAATACCGGGAGCGTATCCTGGCCGCTACGCCTGAAGGAGTAGACTTTCAGCCGCTTATGACCCTGTATCTGACCGACAAAACAGACCCACAAGACGTCGCTACCGTCTACCAGCAATCTCTGGCAGGTGCAGTCAAACTGTACCCAGCGGGTGCCACGACCAACAGCGACAGTGGTGTCACCAACATCGAAAAGGTTTACGGCGTACTCGAGATGATGGCAGAAATCGGCATGCCCTTGTGCGTACACGGTGAAGTGACCGATCCTGCAGTGGACATTTTCGACCGTGAAGCACGCTTCATCGAGTCAGTCTTAATGCCCTTGCGTGATCGTCTGCCGAATCTCAAGGTTGTCATGGAACATATTACAACCAAGAATGGTGTCGAGTATGTGGAGTCTGGTGATCCATCTACGCTGGCAGCTACAATCACCACTCACCACTTGGTGATCGACCGGAATCACATTCTGGTCGGCGGCATAAAACCTCACTACTACTGTTTGCCGGTAGCAAAACGGAGGAGTCACCGCGAAGCTTTGCTTGCGGCTGCTGTTTCTGGCAATCCCCAGTTCTTTCTCGGCACTGATTCAGCTCCTCATGCTGACGAAGCCAAAGAAAGTGCCTGTGGGTGTGCCGGTATTTTCACCGCCACAAATACTATGCCCATTTTGGCACAAGTATTTGAACAGGAAGAGAAACTCGACCTACTCGAGGACTACACCTCACGTTTTGGTGCAGAGTTTTACAGCAGACCCTTGAACAAGGGAACGCTTACTCTCATAAAACGTGAAGAA
>JAGQNT010000207.1 GCA_020427965.1 Candidatus Saccharimonadota bacterium
GCTCCGAGCAAAATGCTTTTGTGCTTTTCGACCGTTTCTTTGTCAATCGAAATCCGGTTCCAGCCGTCTCCTTGTTCCAGCACGCCAAGCGGCGCGACTGCCGGTGCTCGGTTGTATTGCAATTCCTTGGTTGGCAGCCCGACAAAACCTTCCGCCTGACGCTCCTCCCAGGTCGCATACATCTTTTTTGCCAGCTCCTTGCTATCCAGATTGATAAACGGTGTCGGATCAATACGCAAATCATACACGACGACATTACCGTTCTTGCCCGCAGTCAGCGGAAAAGCGACGGTCGTCTTGTGATACTCCGCATCAAAGCGGCCGCTCGTATAAACAAACGGCTGTTTATTGTCCAAATTAACCAGCCTTTGGACTTCTTTTTTGTCGCGCATCTTTAGCAAATACTCGTACAGTTGCGGCTGCTTGTCGCGAATCAATCGCGTAACGTCAATCAACGCTTCGACATCGCTCAATGCGTCATGCGCTTTCATGTGGTCAATACCGTTTTCCTTGGTAATAAGCTCCAGACGGTTCGTAGCTTTGCCATCCACGACGGGCCACTGGATACCATCCGGCCTGAGCGCGCGCGTCATGCGGACGACGTCCAGCAGATCCCAGCGTGACCGGCCATCACGCCACGACCATTCATACGGATCACGAAAATTCCGCCAGAACAGATGGCGAACGAACTCATCATCGAAACGGATATTATTGAACCCGACCGCTATCGTATCTTCGGTAAAGACTTCTTCGAGTAGCAGCTGTGCGAACTGCGCTTCGGTGTATCCGTCGGCGACAGTCTGTTGCGGAGTGATCCCCGTTACCATCAGTGCATCAGGGCTTGGCAGTGTATCGTCATTCAGCGCCACCAGCACGTTCACAGGGTCGCCGATAGGGTTGAGATCCATATCCGTCCGCTGCCCGGCAAACTGCATGATCCGGTCATGACGGCCTGAGAGGCCGCTTGTTTCGAGGTCATAAAAAAAGAATGTCTGACTCATTCTCCTTATAATACCTCAAAAATAAAATAAGCCCGCCATTCGGCGGGCTTGTCATCAAACCGGACAGTTCCTGCACTACGCGAGGAAGAAGTTTCAATCGGCGAACCGATGCTGCACCTAGAATCAGGGCGCTTCTTCGACTGGCATAGTACAGTTCTCTTCTTCATCCTACTTGATTCGGAGAGAAGGAAGTTTCAGGAAGTTAGCAAGGCGATACCGTGCCAGAGCTTCCATCTTAATTCAATTGTTGGGTGTACGTGTTCTTTTCGTCGGATACCTGTAACACTATACTGCCGGTCACAATGCCGAACAGCCGTGAAAGCGAGGCCCTTTAGGGGGTCTACACCAGTGGCGGGGACACATAATCCGTACCGCCCGTTTCCCTTATTTTCGACGAGGCATAGCAACTACACGAGAGCGCTACACCAGAACCTAGTAGATGTTGACACTAATAAAACGGCATCAACCGAGGCATTAAAGCCCCTTTCTCATGGGTTTTTATGGGATGGGGCCACACGTCCGATTCCGGGGCCCACTTTTCGCATACCCTCTAGATA
>JAGQNT010000208.1 GCA_020427965.1 Candidatus Saccharimonadota bacterium
GAGGGCATTTTTGTAGATACAACTGGCAATATCGGTATAGGTACCAACCAACCACTCCATTTACTAACGATTGAAAAAAGCAGCAATGCGATGATTGATCCTGACACGATCGATGTTTCGGAGTTAGCTGTAGTTTTTCAGCGAAGAGATGAAGGTTCAGGTGGTGCTGTGGCTATAGGATTTGTACATGAAATAACAAATGTAAATTACGTCGGTGCTGCGATAGTTTTTGAAGATAGCGGTATTAATGGTAAGGGAGATCTTCATTTCGCTACTAGGCAAACAACACCAGGCAGAAACCTACTGCCTAGTATGACAATAATCAAAACTGGCGAAGTCGGCATCGGTACAACGAACCCTACGACCGAACTTGATGTCAACGGAACTGTCACAGCAACTGCTTTCTCCGGCGATGGCTCGGGTCTGACGGGCATTCCAGACGACCAGACGCTTAGTCTCAGCGGCGCGACATTGAGTATTGAGGACGGAAATAGCGTGGATTTGTCTGCTTTGTCCGGCGACAACTTCGGTAACCACACCGCCACACAGAATCTCAATCTCAACGGCAACTACCTTTCCGGCGATGGCAACAGCGAAGGGGTATTCGTAGATACAACCGGCAATGTTGGCATCGGCACGAACAGTCCCAGTCATTTTCTCAATGTAGTTGGCAGTGGCAATGCGCTTTTGAACAGCAACATTGTCGATGTTTCAGAACTCAGTGCAGTTTTTCGGAGTTCAGTCGGCACAAGCGGTAATGGAGTTGGTATTGGTTTCTCGAACTCGATTAACAGCGCTAATGTCGGCGCTGCTATTATCCACGAAACTATAGGAAATAGCACCCCTGGGCACCTGCATTTTGCCACCAAGACTATTGGTAACCCACAGAGCGATATTCCTATTAAAATGACTATCCGAAATAATGGCAATGTCGGCATCGGCACAACCAACCCGGATGCCCGCTTTCAGGTAGAAGGCGGTGCCTCCGGTTCAGGGGTGGAGGATTACGTTGCCATTATAAAAAACACGCAGACTGACCCCGACAACGATACACGCTACAACGGTCTCAAAATCCAGGCAGGTAAACTCAACAACAACAACGCCAATTCCCGCATGATTGCCTTCCACCGTTCCGACGATACGGAGATCGGCTCCGTCCGCCAAAACAATACCAACTCGGTTAGTTACAACACCAGCTCCGATATCCGCCTGAAGCAAAACATCGTACCCACAGGTTTTTCCCTCGACGACCTGATGCGCATCCAGGTGCGCGACTACGAATTCCGCGCCGCGCCGGGCCTTACCGAAACGGGCTTTATCGCCCAGCAACTGTACACGGTGTACC
>JAGQNT010000020.1 GCA_020427965.1 Candidatus Saccharimonadota bacterium
AAACCTGAGTGCTGCCAGCACCGAGACTAGCGCCGCTTCCCCCGACCACACGCAGCCCGGGACACCCATGAGTCTGACCGCAACCGCAGGTGACGGACAGGTAACTATTACATGGAGAAGGAGTACCGATTCCGATTTCGCGCGCTATCGCATCTATCGATCCACCTCGGCAAATGCAACCACGCAAATAGACTCCAGTTCATCTGTATCTGACACCAGCCGCACCTACACCGGGCTGACGAAAGGCACCACGTATTTCTTCAGACTTGCAGCGGTGGACAATGCAAACAATCAAAGCACCTACTCCAACGAAGCAAGCGCCACAGTATTTGCCATTGCTCCGACCATTACAACGGGCGTCCTCCAAAATCCGGCCTTGTCAAAATATTTTGCCATCGCAGTTGTCTCGTTGTCCGATCTGGCATCCATTCCTTCAGTCAAGCTGTGGATCACCGGAACACCCGACACCTTGACCATCACCATGTCCGCCTTGAGCGGGTCCTCTCATGTTTACACTGGCGCCGGAGAATTTAGTTCCTCAGGAACCTACAATATTCGAACCCGCGCCGCCTCTTCCAGTGGTGCCGATACGGTGCAGACGAATACCTATACGGTTGCTCTTGCAAAGCCCGGTTTGCTTACGACACTGGTCGCTTCCAACAACAATGCAAGTCTGCAGGTCAACAAACGTTCCGTCAAAGAAGAAACCTATTTCTTGTCCAATCTGACACATATTGGCACTGAGATTATTTATCACTTTGGCCCTTCAACAACAGAATTTGTCGAAGCATTGGATATCGAGATCGGGTTTGAATCTGGAGTTTATCCCGATGAAGGAAAACTATTCATATACCATAAAGACGGTCAAGAATGGAAGGCACTACGAAGCCAGGTATACGCCGATCGTAGCACAGTAAAAGCCCGAGTCACGCAGCTGGGAGAATTCAAAATAGTATATGATGCCACATTTGCGGGAACGAATCTGGTTCCGACTTCGTATGCCCTGGGTCAAAATTATCCCAATCCGTTCAATCCGTCAACAACCATTCGATACGAACTGCCTGAAGATGGATTTCTGACGATGAGGATCTACAACCTACTGGGACAGGAAGTGAAAACACTGGTGCGCGGAGTTCAAACGGCCGGCGTACAGACGGTCGTCTGGGATGGGCGCAATGCTAATGGGCAGATCGTGGCGACTGGAATCTATCTATACCGGATCGAGACAAAGCGGTTTACGCAAACCAAAAAGATGATGTTCATCAAATAGATTTGAGGAGACTACTATGAGAACTATGAGAATAATCTTGATGGCGTTGGTCTTCGTTCACATATGCTGTGGCGGCGGAGGCAAGTCTAAGCAAAGCTATCCCGACCTTGTTGAAGCGGGCTGGAGTGCATTCGCTGACGGGGACTATAACGCGGCGTTTTCACTGTATTCGGACGCCATTGACGCAGATCCTGAACAGGCCGCAGCCTATGCCGGACTCGGGTGGGCTCTGATGAAGTTGGATAATATTGCCCAGGCCAACGGGACTTTCAATACAGGTTCGACCAAGACCAATCCGCCGGCCGACCTGTTCGCCGGCTGGTCATTCGTGCTGAATGCCCAGAAGAGTTATGCCAATTCGAAT
>JAGQNT010000209.1 GCA_020427965.1 Candidatus Saccharimonadota bacterium
GATTATGATCTAGGATTCTTTGATGAGGATTGCGGCCGGGTAGAGCCGGCCGTGAATCCGTGGCTACCGGAAAAAGTGTAAACGATGTCTCCGGTATTAGATGTAAACCATGTCTCCGGTGTACACCGGTTTTATATGGCCCGCCCGAGAGGATTCGAACCTCTGACCTCTGCCTCCGGAGGGCAAAAAATAGCTTTCGAAATCAAGAGGTTGAATAATATACCTCTTATAAATCAGTTACATGCGTTTATCTGTGTTTTTTCAAGTTTGCCCATGATATGGTTTTCTGCACTTACATCACACTTACGGCAGTTTTGACATGGCCGCAACGCTCACCGAAAAGACCGTTCTCAACGCTGAACCAGGTGAGAAGCCCTACGAGATCCCCGACCGTGGTAGCAAGCATAGTATCAAAGGATTGCTGTTGCGCGTCCAGCCCAGCGGGGTCAAGACCTACTATGTACAGATCGAGCGTGGTAAGCGTGAGAGGATTGGCGACGCATCAGTGCTCACATTGACTAGTGCCAGAACGAAGGCGAAAAGCAAACAGGGCAAGGCCGCAGACGGACATGACTTCCAGGCCGAGCGCCGTATCAGGAAGGTACTGAAAGACACTACTCTGAAGAGCTATCTGGAGGGCCCTTACCAAAATTACGGCCAAGCGGCGATTGCTGACTGGAAGGGCATGCTGCCGCGGATCTCGCGCGTTTTTGAGCACATACTTGATACGCCGATGAACGAAATCACCGAACTGGATATGGCTCAGTGGCGAAAGAAGCGTGAGGGTGTGGTCTCACTCTCTACCCAACGCAGGGAACTGGCCAACCTGAAAGCTGTGCTTAATCATGCCGTGCGAGAGAAGGCGATTCCTAGCCATCAACTTACCACCTACCGGGTACGTGGGACCTTGCTGGAGAAAGACAGCAAGGCAAAAGTACGCTACCTCACACCGGCCGAGGAAATGCGCTTGCGGGCCGCTATGGACGCCAGGGAAGCTGAATTGCGGGAGGCGCGGCACAACGCAAACCTTTGGAGGGCGCAACGTGGTTATACCCTCTATCCGGAGATCGGGCCGCTAGAGTATGCCGACCACATCAAGCCCATTGTCCTGCTGGCACTCAATACCGGGCTGAGGCGTGGTGATCTATTCGGGTTGAAGTGGGGGCATATCCATCTGGACCGGCGGCAGATCATCAAGGTGATTGAAAAAGTCTCACACGCAAGGCGCAAGGCCGGGAAAAAGCCCGAGCCCGCGATTTTGCCGTTGTCCTCTGAAGCTGTCGCCATCCTGACCCAATGCGAAAAACAGCGGCACCCGACCTCGTCGTATGTGTTTACCTCTCCGCGCTCTGGTGGCCGCTTGGACAATATCAAAAAGGCTTTTGAGGCGATTCTGGAAAAGGCCAAAATCACCGACTTCCGGTTTCACGATTTAAGGCATACGTTTGCCAGTCGACTGGTCATGGCTGGGGTGGATATAAATACAGTGCGGGAGCTGATGACCCATGCAGATATAAAAATGACCCTTGTATACGCCCACTTGTCACCTGATCACAAAGCGGCTGCGCTTGATAAGGCTTTCGGAAGTGTAGGATGAAAGTAATCAGCTTTCCTAATTGGTTTGAGCTAAAGACCGTAAACTATATAGCTGACTTTTTTAATGGTGAGAACAAGGTCGAATTGGGTGAAAATAGCTTCATCTTCGATCATGAAATCCCTCGGGACTATTTAACCTCGCCTGATCTTGAGCATATCTGGTCGAAAGCAAAAAAACGCAATTCCGGAGATCCATCCGAAGGCCAGATCGAGTTGTTTCGCATGATCGAGTTCTCATTTCCGGAAACAGATGCCAACTGGACTACCACACTTAAAGCTGAACAATGGCGAAAGCGGTTTCTGGCAACTCTTGATAAGCTCGAAGTGCTCTGGGACGAAATGCCATCGAACTTCATGACACATGTTGACGATTCGCAGAACATGTTCCGGGCCGATGAACTTTACAAACATGGCACTGGGATCAGAGAATTCAAATCGGGCATTGAGCAACTCGAATGTGTGGAGCCATTATACGGACGCCAAACTGTGGGCCGGAAAGCGGAGAAGCTCCACTTCATGAAGGAGCTTTCTGGAGAATTTCAGCTTGCAATGGGAAAATGGATGCGAATTGATGTGGCTAAGATCACTTCTGTCATTTACGGCGTATCTGTAACTGCCCAGGATGTTGCGAAGGCGACCCGGGGTATGGAGAAACCGATCCAGGACAATAAGTTCAAGACACTCCTTCCCAGTAACAAAACATAGTCTCCCTGACGCAAATAACCCGATATACGTAAGGGGTGGTACAAAAACAATATTTTTTTTCTTTTGTACCAAATGTTTTTAAGATATAGACAAACTTATCCTTGGCGCTCACACACAAACTTTGAGCAATGTGAGCGGAGCTATGAAATCACCCAAAAATTCTCAAAAATTCGAACGTGCAGCCTTCACGATTGATGAATGGTGCGAGATGTGGGACTGCGGTCGAAATACCGCTTACAATGAAATCGCAAGTGGCGCATTAGAATCAATAAAAATTGGCCGGTGCCGACGCATAACACGTGAGCAGAACGAGCGATACCGTAAACGCAAGGAAAGCCAAGGCGCATAACGGCTTTCTTGTAATGGCCAGTAAGAAGCCAAAGCTGAACTGGGGGCCGAAAGGGGCTTGGGTTCTACCCAAATCGCTTATGGAGCACTCCGATTTCCGTGAACTGACACCATCTGCGATGAAAATACTGATGGTACTGGGCAGTCAGTATAACGGAAGAAACAATGGCGACCTATCCGCGACAAAGACGACCGTAAAGTCTTGGGGCGGCATGGCCGAAGGAACGCTTGCTAAAGCCTTGCGCGAGCTTAGAGAGGCTAATCTGATACTCTGTACACGCGCCAGTTACCGACGCAGGGATGGGCAGAAATGCGCCCTGTATGCGCTTACCTGGTTGCCTATTGATCCATGCATAGGTAAAGGGCTGGAGGTAAAAGACACAGCTATTGCGAAAAGGAAGCTGTGATGATTTCGATTTCTCTTGCTCCAAAAATTACAGTGTTCCTTTGTGAAAACATCAAAAATTGAAGTGTTAATTCTTCAGAATTGGCAAAAGGAGCGGGAACACCTTAAAAATTGCAGTGTTCCAGCCGTTTTTAACCTGAGCCGGACTCCAATAATTGCACGCCTTACTAATTTACCATGGGGTTAGAGGTCTTTATGCACCGTAGGGACGGAAGATCAATAGTCGAGACTGGCAAACAGGCTGGCGGGAAAGCAATCAATTAGGAACTTTTAACCGACTTGAAATGGTCACTTTAAAATACGGGACGGGCTATGAATCGGGATACCCTTCTGTCACACAAGCAGTTACTTTTTGTTGATCACTACATCCACACAGGAGGCAACGGAACTGCTGCGGCCCGTGCAGCAGGTTACAAGGGCAATACCGCCACGCTTGGGGCTGTAGCCCATGAAAACCTGAATAAACCTCATATTCGGGGCGAGATTGTGCGACGACAGGCTGAAATCCGAGAAAGGCTCGAAATCTCAACCCAGGCAAAAAGAGAGCACCTTTGGGGAATAGCCAATCAGTGCGCCGCGACCAAGGAGGTTAGTCGGTCGATCGAGGTTGACGAGACCGCCGATGGAATTGTCATCAAGACCATATACATCCGATGTGCGCTCATAGATGCGGCATCAGCGATAAAAGCGATCCATGAACTGAACCTGATGGACGGGGACTACGTCAACCGTAGGGGGAGTGTTCCCTGGCCGGGCTGACGATCAATTGGGCGGCGGCAGGAGTGACGCCTTCTGCGAGTCGGCTTTGGGAGCCGGGGGTGAAGCCTGGAATCGACTCAGCGGCCGTACAGGCAGCCAGAGGCGGTGGTACTGCGATGATGTCAGGGGGTAATAGACCCAGCAGGCTTCAACCACGCGCAAATACAACCTTTCAGACGCTGCGCGTAAAGCGGCACTTGGGAAAAGACGAACAACCCAGAAACTGGCTGCCAGCAAACTTGCCGCGCTTGGCCGTTCGCGTGACTAGTTCGCCACCACAACTCGGGCAAGTTTCTGATTTAGAGATGACGGGTTGACCGGAGCTCGGTGCCAGTGGAGGTACATCATGGGCGGATGGCTTGCCAAGAATCGACCGTATGTCCCTGATAAGTGCTGCCAGCCCTTTGCCGTCTATGAGGTTCACCGGCTTGCCCATAGCAAAGTTTTCGGCCTCCCTCGTAAATGACCCGGAGGTGATTACAGACACCGAAGCTGCCCCCTCGGATACCATGACCCCGAACATTTCTCGGATGACGCTGACCCCAATCTTTTGCGATTTCCACTGCTTGCACTGAACAAGGTGTACCTGGCCGTCTTTCTCCAACGTGATGTCTATGCCACCATCCGCGCCGCCTCGATGATTCTCGCGCACCCTATAGCCTTTCCGTCGATACGCTTCAGCTACCAGTTCTTCGAACTGTTTCCAGGAAAGTGATCGAATACTATCTAGGCCGCTTTGCGTATCCAGCAGTTTTCGCTTGCGATATGAATTGAACGCGGAAAATGGGGCGGGAATCAGCAGAATGATCGCTACAAACGGAGCGAGTCGGGGTAAAGCTTTAGTCCAAGCAATAAAAAACGGATTGTCTGGTAGCAATGCCGGTAATATCCAGTAGAGACTTATGTAAGCCAAGAGTGAGGCGATGACGCTACACCACCACGGGAGGATCATTAGCAGATCAATAATGCTTTCCTTGCGCCTTGCCAAACCCCAGCCCCTCCTGACCGCTCATGATGCCTTGGTATAGCAGAGATTGTATGGATCGACATGGCGTGTACCAATACTAGGTTAGAGAAAAGCCGGAGATTTTTCGAATCTGCCGGCTTACCGACCAATGTGAATCGAGCTATTCCACTACTTTGCAGTTCAACACCGCTTCAAGTTCTTTGATATGCCTGTACCGCTAAGCTCAGGGCAATAGGGCATTTACCCTGAACTGGCGGCTAGCTGAAACCGGTCTTTCTCGGCGATAATGCTCGCAGATTCAACCAGCGAACAAGGACGCCATGGAATCAGTCTTGAAATTCATGCTTCGCTTATGCTTGGCAGGCGTACTCACGGTAACGCTCGGGCTTTTCGTTTTTGGGGTTATGAGGCAAGTCGTCACCGACCAGTTGACTAACATCACCGATGACATACAGGCCAAAAACAAGGCTAAGCAGGACGCGAGATCCAACCAGGCAGCACTCCAGAAACAAGCCAATGATGTGGCCGCTCAACAGGCGCGCGAAAGTGCTGCACTCAAGCGCCAGCGGCAGCAAGCCTTCAATGCTCAGTACCAGGCGCCAGAGGGATGTGAGGTGTACCGGTCAGATCGCCACATGGTCGAGTGTGTCAATCACAAGATGCGGGCAAGGCGAGCATTTGAAAGTAGCTTCGAACAAGCGGCTGGGACCGGTCAATCAGAGCCGCCAAACATGATTCAGTATTCTGGCACCCCCAACGGCGGCCAGTAATCCTGAACTGAGCCGACACTACTCAAAAACGGCGCCCCCTTATGCAGGGTATGCTGCCGACCAGAAGGTCGCGACGACGTCAACTTTTGGGGGAGGACACCCCCGAACCCTTTCTGTATGTGGAATGGAAGGCATGTCGCTGAAGAGAATTCTTGCCATTCTAACTCTTTGAGGATGTCATTTAGCAACTACTAACGTTGTGGTAAATCAACTGGCAGCTGGTGCCTCTGATAGCCTATCCTTGTGGGAACCCAGATTGTGTTTTTCAATAGGTGTATCTACTTAATTTAGCCGTTCGTGGAGCAAAAAATGGCTTTTGTGATACTTCAACAAGTCAGTAGCCCCCATGCCAAAGCTAACGCTCGTAAGACCCTAGACAAGCCGGTGGCGCTTAAGTATCTCACAGAGTACTTTACTTCAGATGAATATGAGTCACTTAAGAAGAAATTTCCAAATGAGGTGTTTTATATTTGGGGAGCAAAGTTGGAACGGGGTCATCAAATCCCTAAAATGATACCCAACAAAAGTCTAGTGCTGTTTCGTCGTGGCCAAAGAGTGTTTCGTTTAGGTGCAATACACGCATTGTTTGTAAAACCTGAACTCGCCGAATATCTTTGGGGTGTAGATGAATACGGTGAGACATGGAGCATTGTCTACATGCTGTCGAGGGTTCGAGATGTGTCTTTTCCTATGTGCGAAGTCAATCAAGTTATCGGGCGAAAGAGTACCGATAACTGGCAGGGCATGACAGCATTAGAGGGGGAGTCGGCGGAATTAGCGATAGCTTATATAAAGCAGCACATTGGTAAGTAAAACCTTAATAGGGCATGGCAGTGTGTGCACTGAATTCGCCACAATGGATGCTTCTTACCTGCGCTTTCAGTGTGAAGTGTAACGTTATTATGGGAACGCAATGCTCGGGTTCTGGTTGCTTACTTTTTGTCATCTGGCTCTTTTGTGCTAGTGTCAAAAACGATGGATAGTATTGTCGCAAGGGCGTTCCGGTAATTCCCTATTGCTGGCCATCAATTTCTATTTAGCGATTATAGCTCTATGACTTTTTGTGAACGACGGTATATATCGTCGGCTATGCGATAAGGAAACTTCTATTACGTTTTCAGATGGTTGGTTATGGATTGCCGCCCGTTGCTTGGCGGTAATCCTTGAGTTAAACGTATGGATTGACTCACCTATTGCAAAACCGTGTCTTCTAGTGACCCTCAATCCATTGTGGTGAGGATGTGCCCGACAGATTACATCATATTCTTCGAGAAACGACTTTTGCTAAAGTGATGATAGATAGAAATACTAGTTGTGAACTGCATAACGTACCGCTGATTAAGCGTACCATGTACGACTCCCTAAAAGTCATGAATGTGGACCCTACAGGTGAATACATGAAATACAGCTGGCAGTTTCCTCACCATACACCATTCAATTTTTCTGAGACAAAACTATATGATTCAGAAGAACCGGTCACAATAGTGTCTTGTACCAAGTGTGACGAGGAGCTAAGAAAAGTTCTTGATGCAAGTCTCGATAAGTAAATATATGGAAGCGCACCATAATGTGTTCGGCAATCCATCCGCTACGATCCCAGCTTCGCTGTAGTGCCTCACATTCTGGAGGTTTCACTGGCTGGCCGATTGCGCCGAACAGTCGCCGCTAGGTCGGGTTAGCTATCATCTTGGTCAAGACCTGAAGCCTGGTAGGGGGCATCGGAGGCGGACTGCTGGGGACATATCATTAGTCAATGTGTCAGCGCACGAAATTAGGCTGTCTCTGCTAATATGTCGTAAGCGTCCGGTGATTACACCTTGATTGTCGGCGCCCAGTTATGCGGCAGGAGGTCGTCAAGGTCAGATAGCCGTGCGGTCGGTAACCGCTCCAGCACATCGCGCAGGTAAGCCTGCGGATCAAGGCGATTGATTTTGGCCGACCGGATCAGGCTCACCACATTGGCAGCCCGCTGGCCGCTGCGCAGGGAGCCGGCAAACAGCCAGTTGGATCGTCCCAGTGCCCAAGGCCGGATCTGGTTTTCCACCCAGTTGTTATCAATGGGCAGATTGCCGTCATCAAGGTAGCGAACCAGCGCCGCCCTGCGTTTGAGACTGTAATCAATCGCCTTCGCCGTTCGCGTGCCGTTGGTCAGCTGCGATCGTTGTCCCACCAGCCAATCGC
>JAGQNT010000210.1 GCA_020427965.1 Candidatus Saccharimonadota bacterium
CCCATCAACTGCAGTGCACGTACCAGCCACCGCGAATGTTTCTTGGTCTAAGTTACAGCCTCGCCCGTATAGGGCGTGACGACACGACTTTTGGAAACGAGCTCGAAGACCTGGTCGGCGCAATGAAGTAAAGATATGCTCGCACTCCAGCGTAATTTCATCTCCGTCGGCTCTGGCGTTAGCAACACGTCCTTTCCAGGTGGTTATGTACTCGTTATCGGGATCTCCAAGATGGCCGCGGTACATGGTCACAGATGTCACTTGATCCGGAGGGGACCAAAGAAACGTTCTAGCAAACTCGTGATCCCTTGGGAACTTCATGCTCAGGATGTTTTTCGCCATCTCAGGAGTTTGATTTACAGCTCCAGCAGAGATAGTACTGGGCACCCATGTTTCGCCTAAAGCGGACACCGTAAATGGAACCAGCGCATAGCGCCAAGTAAGTGATCCTTGAACAAAACTAATCAGATGAACCGGGTCGCCATCTTGTACTGATTGATCTTTAGCGATGAATGTCATGGCTCAGGGATCTCCAAAGTCGGCATAATTACGCTCGACCCACCAGCCACCCGATGTTGAATTTCCACCCGGTCCGCGTTAAACCTCACGAAGGACAAATAAGCTATCATGGCTATATCCGAAACCGTCACATTGATGCCCGCAGCCCCGTCTAAAGCTAAGATTTCCTCTCCTGGGCTGCCGGCAAAGCCACTTATTACACGGAGATAATAAACCAGCCCACCTGTGGTCAGGATCATCAGGCTATTCGCTTCCTCATGCGTGGAATAACCTACGTCTGAGATAGTGATAGTAGTGTCAGTGCTCGAAATAGGCTGCGTGAGCTCCAAGTCTTTATTCCAGCTTGGCAACCAGAAACCTCTCCATTTACCTCTTCGTGTATATAGCCACAGTCGCAAGGACCAAAGTTCTTCCCGGGATAGAAGATGCCAAGCCACCTGAGCTTCTTTGGTCGGGTAGTTTCGTTGTGTCCCGCGCCAGATTAAGGCAACGCCGTCATCA
>JAGQNT010000211.1 GCA_020427965.1 Candidatus Saccharimonadota bacterium
AATAAACACCAGGGTGTTTTCTACTGGTATCACGACTTTACTGTTACCAATAACAGTGGTCAGGACTTGCAGGCCTGGCGCATTATCGCCCAGTGGGACAGTAGCACCAACGCCGTGTGGGCTAACGGCACCGATACTACTATCAACTACTACGAAGATACGTCTGAGCTGCGACTGCTCAGCACACAGCCACTCGCCGACGGCGATTCATTTACCTTTACCGCGGACCTGGGCGACCCAGATCGTAACTGGGTGCTCGGGACGTACTACATAGAGGGAGCGCCGTAATGCTGCGCAGATTGAGGTCCATTAATGCGCCAACATGGGGTCTGCTGTGCGCCATGCTGGTCATGGCCGCAGTGTCAGTCGTCGCTAGAAGCACTGATGTGATCCCCTCAAAATTATTCCTATACGGCCTGCAGCCAGGCATGTCGCTTGCCATAGCCGGCCTGAGCGTGGCCTTAGTCCGTGGCAAACAAGACCGCGTCCGCCACCGAGCCGAAAAAGCTTATCTGGTTGGCAGCGTCATGGCTGTGTGGTTTGTGTTGTATTTTCTATCCGGACTAATTACCACGTATGTTGAAAACAGTCTAGTGGCCGGCCTATCGAGCATGCTGATCAATATTTGGACGTTTGGCGTCGTAGCAGCGGCAATCGAGTATTCACGTCACGGTATCATGCAGCTGGTTAATCGACGAGACGTGGTGTGGTTTGGTATTGCGGTTGCCACGGTGCTTGCCATCCAACAGATGAGTTTTGGGCAGCTGTCGCAAGCGGATGGCCTGGATGGATTTATAAAACTGGCCGTTTCGGACTTTATCCCGGTCATCATGAGTAGTTTGTTGCTCACCTATTTAGCGATCGCCGGTGGTCTGCCTGCCATGCTGGTCTACCGATTAGGCCTAGTGGCAACTGTGATTTTCCCGCCAATTATTCCAAAATATGATTGGTACCTGCAAGGCATCTCACTGATACTACTGACCGTCAGTGCCTACATTGCCATTGACCGCACCAGGCAAGACCGTCAAGTAGCCAGTCACCGCTACCGTCATCACCCCAAAATGGCGTATGATCTGATGTGGCTGGCTGTGATGCTCGGGTTGGTTTTGTTTGTCACCGGCTTTTTGTCGTACAAACCCTCAGCCATCGTCTCCAATAGTATGAAGCCCGTCTATAGTCGTGGCGCCATTGTGGTCGTCCAAAAGATTGGCAACCCCATGGACGTACAGGTCGGCGACATTGTACAATACCAACGCAAAGATAAGTTAATAACACATAGGGTGGTCGTCATCGACAATGCCGCCGATGGGAGTGGGAAACGCGTGTTTATTACCAAGGGTGACAACAGCCCCAGCCAGGACCCAATCGTTACTGAGACTCAACTCGTTGGCATTGTACGTGCGGCAATACCGTTCGCCGGATATCCGTCGGTCTGGCTCCAGGAAACTGTCCAAGGAAAGCAGCAGGCTGATGTCGGACAATGACGCTGACAAGCAGGCCAAACGACCAATTGGGTTCGTGGCACTCGGCATCGCCTTGCTGGCGGTTTGTGGCTACCTCGTTTATGACGCGCAGCAACAAAAATCCACCCTAGCACCCACGCCCAGTGCGTATCGGTATAGCACCACACAAAATGTCCACACTACGGTTAGCTATAATAGCAACAGCTTTTTTGGTGATGGCCCCGGCGCTAGCAACACCGCCTACGTCGCCAAGCTAACCAACACTGTCAAAGCCATGTTCCACTATGCCTACAGAGGCAATAAAACCACCCAACTGACCTACCGTTACGACGTCACCGCAACAGTAAAAAACATTCATGCTACAGGCGGTGATAGCGAGAAAACTTCCAACGTGTGGAATAAGCAATTCACGCTCCTCAACCCTATCACAGCCACGCAAACGACCAAGAGTTTCACCGTTGATCCGATTGTAATCATCCCGTTCGCTTCATACCGGACCCTTGTCGACCAATTCCGGGACGGATTAAGCCTGCCAGTTAACAGTGAAATGATCACGACCTTTACCATGCGTGTCTCGGGTAAAGTTGGCGGCACACCGTTTACTGACACCAAAATTGCGTCTGTCTCCGCACCTCTCGATCAACCGGTCTACCAACTAGCAACAAAATACACGAAAACAGACCAGCAAACTGTGCTCCCACAAACATCGCAGCGCATAGAAGATATTCTGGCTCGCTACGAAGTGGTTATCGCCATAGTGGTTGGTTTGACTGGTCTAACTGCTATGGGCTATGGCTTCCGCAAGCAAATATTCAAGAGCCCGTACCAACGCGAACTCGATCGAATCTACCGCTACTACGACAACATCATTATCCGTGCCAAGCGCCCGGCTAATCTAGCCAACAAAAACTACGTTTCAGTACAAAGTTTTGATGATCTACTAAACATCGAGGAAGAGATCAAAGCACCAATCATCGCCAGCCCAACGGGCGTCGAGGCTACCCAGTTCCTCATCACCCGTGACGACGTGGTCTACGTCTATACCCTGGGTGATTTGCCAGCCCGCAAGTCGTCATCAGATCAGACCACCAGCAGCGAACCGACCGTCCATAAGCACCCTGTGGTCAAACGCAAAGTCAGCGGCTGACGTATCTTAGTGAAGCGTCGCGTCTAGTTTACGCAGCAGGGCTTGTCTTTGCGGGCTGTTGTTGGTCCAGACGCTGGACCAGAACTTTGTTGCCAGATAGCTCTCTTCGGGCTTACTGGTTAGTATGATCAGCTGTTGATTTTCCGGTGATGTCATCAGCAGTTGCTGTGCGATCACCGGCCGAATAGGTGCACTATTCTTCAGTGGGTAGGCAGACTTCTTGATATCCACACCAAGCAAATAGGGCAGTGCGAGAAAAGCGAGCATTAAAACAACCATCCAAGTTTTTTGCCGAACCGCACTCGTGGCAGCCACACCTATCGCCAACAGGAACACGCTGGCAATTAACGCGACGCTATAGCCAAGCTTTACCACATAGTAATGCTGCGTCCCGAATACCAACTGTTGATGCAAGGCTAACACCGCCCATTCAAGCGAAACTGCCGCCATAATCCAGGCCAACCAACGCGCGTGCGTCGCTTGCCGCACCACGGCCAGCATCGTGACGACCACGAGTATTAATGTCATGAGGGTAGAAAGTGGTGGCACGGCACCAAGCGAATCAATCGAACCAGCGCCTTTGGAGCTAAGCCGTAGCTGAACAAACAATTGCATCAACGCAAGCATAGCCACCAACGACCAACCGAGCCAAACAGTCCACGGCAAACGTTTCAGGAAATCTTTTTGTACTATCATGGTCCGGACCAAGACATCCGCGACAATCAAACCGATCGTTACCCCAGATAATACCCATGTAAAAGTAGCCCCCACGCACATCAGTGCCAGTCCAACGAGGTAAGATGATCCTCGGGAATCGGTTTTTGCCCCCAAATATTCAACGGCCAATACTGAACTTCCCAGCAGAAAGACGATGGTAGCAATGAAGGTTTGGAATCCATATCCAAAGAGTGGAACTAACAAGGTGATTGCCAACAGACCAATCACTCCCGCCATCACCATGACATCTTTTGTTGACGTTCGTTTCGTGAACAACCGAAATGTCGTCACGGCCAGTTCAAATAACAGGTACACCGCCAGAAACAGCCACAGTAACGCATAGCCGTAATAGCTCACAACTCTCACGGTCAAACTATCACTGCCCACCAGCCTGACCAGGAGATTCTCCAAAAACGCCCCGTTTACATGCCAGCCTTGAGGATAGTTCACATACCGAAATTCAATCAGATTAGCGTGTTTTTGCCGATCGTTGGTGTAGAGGTAGCCCCCCGTCTGTCTAGTGGACTCAATCATGGCAATGTGGTTAATGTCATCACCAGTGTGCGCCGCGTATCGCACTACTGTCGCTGCCGACGGGTGACGAAGAACCGGCAATGCGACGAACAGACAAGTCAATAACCCGACTGTCAACATCGAGACGGCTTCGGCACGGCGTTTTTTATCCTCTCTTGGCGGCAGGCTATGAAAAACCGTCAACCACCAGGTCGCTGTAGCTAGTAACAGTAATACTCCATTGGTCGAAATGCGCACTCCGACTAACCAACTAATCATAAACAGACTTGCCAAAACGACGGCAAAATATACATATCCCCAAATAAACTGGTGCAGTCTGCCGTAAGATCGACACGCTAGCTGCCTGCTCGCAAGCCAAAGAAGCACCAAGAATGACACCACCGCCAGCCGAGTAGGTATCAAAAGCGTCGCCCCTAACAACAGTACTAGGTCCAGCGTAGAGAGCTGCTCAAATCGAGTTTTTGTCACCCCAAACATGAGCCGTATTATAGCGTATGACCAGATAACTCAGCGCGCTATGGCATCCACGAGTAGCCGTGACGTAATTTCCACAGGAAGTATTTTTCCAGCATCAATTTGGACCAGTCATTGAGGACGTTTGGCACCATGATGGCAAACCAACGCGGCTTGAATAGTGAGTTGCCAAGAATAATCACTTCCTTGTGTCCGGCATCCATCACGCACAGCGCAGGAATCTTACCCCATGGTTTCTCAACGAAGTTCGACTTGCCGCGCAGGGCTTTGACAACATTTTTAGCGACAATCTTACCGGTACTATCACTGGGATAGCCGGTCTTTGGCACGCCAAATGGCACCCGTCCAGGCGTAAAGGATGGTTTGACATCTACGGCCAGACCCGCGCCCCAGACATTATCATATTTCTTGTGCTGATAACTGGGCTTCACGTCCAAGAATAGGTTCTCGGGCGCCTCCAGTTTGGGCGACTTGGCAATGAGATCCACGCCAGTGAACGGCACCATTAGCATGGTGAACTTGCTCGGTATAACCTCATCTGTATCTAAGACTACCGATTCTTTGGTCACTTCTTTGACGCCCACCTCAGTTCGATAATGAATATTAAACATTTTCATAAAACTCTTCAGGTACGGCTCCGCCAGTAGCATGCCATCAATCCCGAAGTGTCCCAGATACGTTTCAGGCGTAATCCAGTACAAGTCGACCTTTTTACGGATTTTTTGCTCGCGCAACCACTTTTCGACGTTAAACAGAAACTCATAGGCTGCGCCCATACAGCTGGCCTTTTGCGTGGCGCCAACTACGATTGGGCCAGGGTCTTGTTTGAACTCCTCCAGTTTTTTGCGCATATCCAGGGCACCATCTACCGAGCCAACATAGCAGGCGTGCTCGCGCACTCCAGGAGCAATATCACGGTTGACGCGCGGACCAGTTGCAATCACCAGCTCATCGTATGGAAACGCACCACTATTTTCAGTTACGACTTCTTGCGCATCAGGATCAACACTCACTGCCGTATCGACGACAAATTTGACGCCTCGCTTGTCAAAGACAGGCCGACGCGGCACCAACACCTGGTCTACCTCACGACGGCCAATCGGCACCCAAATAAGAGAGGGGAAGTAGAGCGAATGTTCCTTACGGTCGATAACTGTCACTGCAACTTTGTTTTTCATGCGCCGTTTTATTTCCAGCGCAGCAGTGGCGCCGGCAAAATTGGCTCCGACAACAACAACTTGTTTCATATATGCTCCTTTTGTTTTTAAGATGTATAACTAGCTGAGCATAGTATGCCAGTTTCTAACTGATTAGACTGTGATCTGGGTCAAGGTGAGCGGTCTATAAGTATTTCGCCGCTACGTGATCTTTATTTATGCCATTAACCAGGTTAGTAAAGCCCATGGATCGCAGTATGTTCATAGCAGCAGCCGACCTGGCGCCACTTCGACAATACAGAATGAGCTGCGTGTCTTTTGGTACATCCGCAAGCTCGGATGCGCCGGCCATCAACTTGTGCGGTGGCAAATTTATCGCCCCACGAACGTGACCAGACTTAAATTCGAACTTTTCGCGCACATCTATGATTATTGGATCCATACCTCGCCCTTTTTAACTGTAGTAATTCAATCTTAATGTAAATTGTTTACATTAGCAAGTTTTTTCGCTACAATGGGTGTGAAACGGAGCAAACTATGCATACAACCGCCACTCAGGAACGAACCACTAAGTACATCGCCGCAGTGCGCGAACACTTGCAACGAATGGGTCACGCCACCAATGCCGATTTGCTAGAGGCATTGCGCGGTACATATCCATCATTGAGTGCAACCACTGTCCACCGCATCACGGCTCGCTTACTCAGGCGCAAAGAAGTACAACTGGCACCATCGGGTGAGGCCAACGTATTACGATTTGACGCGAACACCGAGCCACACGACCACTTCATGTGTCTAAACTGCGGATTACTACGTGACGCCGACCTAGATAAAAAGGTTCGGCCACTCATCGAGGAGTCTATTGGCGACGGCTGTGCCATATCGGGCCGGCTGGTCGTTTCCGGCCTCTGTAAATTGTGTCACCAGGGTGAATATCTCGTTTAAGGAGGAAAGCATGAAGAAATTTATCATCATAACAGTAGTCATTATCGCCGGACTGGCTGGTTTGCTGTTGATTGCACCGCATGATGACGAGGCAAATCAGACACCGCAACGTACGTTTAGTTCTGTTCAAGCCGATGTCAAAAACGGTGCCGTCCTCTATGACGTCCGCACACCAGAGGAATACGCCAGTGGACACTTTGCGAGTGCGGCTAATTTTTCACTGCAACAAATGCAGGCTGGGCAGCTACCTAGTGTTAGCAAGGACACCAAGATCTATGTCTATTGTCACAGCGGTAACCGCTCAAGCCAGGCGACCGCTATTTTGCAAAATGCGGGCTACACTAACGTTGTCGATCTGGGCGGGCTGAGCAGCGTCGAGAGTATTGGCGGCACACTAACCAAATCGTAGGAGGAAGACATGAAGAAAATAACCATTTACAGCACCACGACTTGTCCATATTGCATGATGCTAAAGAGTTGGCTGGACGATAAAGGCATCAGCTACACCGATCATCTGGTCGATCGTAACCCCATTGCCGCCCAACAAATGGTCAACCTCAGCGGCCAAATGGGCGTACCATTCAGCACCGTCGAAAACGAAGACGGATCCATAGAGAAGATTCTTGGCTTTGACCGCAATCGGTTTGAGCTAGCTCTAGCAAACTAACGAGAGGAGAGAATATGAAAAATGTAACACTGTTTCTGGCGAGTGGCGCCGGCCGTATGCTGCGAGGTACGGTTGGTATTGCGCTGGCCTACATCGGCGTCTTACTGACCAGTGGTGTCTGGCTAGCATTGCTGCTAGTGGTTGGCGTCGTGGTCTTTCTGGGAGCGCTGCTAGACATTTGCCTCTGTGGCCTGGTAACACACGGGACGCTATCAGACAAAAAAATCCGAGGTAAATCAACCAACGAACAACAGGGTACAACCATCGCGCTAGCGGTGCTAGGCTTGGTTGCCTTCGGGGGCTTAGCTTATCTGGCAGCCAATAGCGATGATGCCGACACCAGTAGTCAAACGGCTATTACCGCGACCGTTGCACCAAAACCAACTACTACTGAGCAATCGGCTATTGATGAACACGAACAATCTCAAGAGGATATGCTGGTATACCTCATCGAGGAAGAAAAACTAGCTCACGATGTCTACACGGTGCTGTACCAGCAATATGGCGCTCGTGTCTTTGGCAACATTCTCAACAGCGAGCAGACACATCAAGATCGAGTACTCACACTGCTTGAAGCCCGCAACATTGACGACCCTCGCAGCAGTGAGCTCGGCGTATTCAACAACACCGAGCTGCAAACGCTGTACGACCAGCTCATTACTCAGGGCAAACAGAGTGCCGAGGAGGCCTACAAAGTCGGCGTTGCTATCGAGGAAAAAGATATCAAGGACATCACCGACCAGCTGGCAACCGCAACCGATAGTGACGTGGTAGCCACCCTGGAAGCACTTCGCAACGGCTCCGAAAACCACCTGCGAGCGTTCAACCGCCAGCTAGGGCAGTACTGATCTATCCCCGTCAGAAGGGGCCTGTGACGCATCTACAGGCCCTAGGACGGGCTTTGTCGCAGAAATAGTGTAGATGACGGCTCTATTTACACCGACGATTTTAGGCTACGTAGGTTTGTTATACTCTGCTTATGGTAAGCGTTGATGAATATTTAGCAGGCACCAGTGCTCCTAACAGGGAGGCCCTGGAACGCATACGACGGGTCATCAAACAGTCTCTGCCTGACGCCATCGAACAGATGAGCTACGGTATACCGGGCTTCAAGTATCAGGGTAAATACCTCTGTGGCTATGCGGCGTTCAAAAACCACCTCAGCTTTTTTCCGGCCAGTAATGCTATCGCTGAACTACATGATGAACTAGCGGGCTATAAGCTGTCGAAGGGAACTATCCAGTTTACGCTTGATAATCAGATACCAGAACCACTTCTGGTCAAATTGCTGGCGGTGCGCCGCAGCGAAATCGAATCTAAGAAATAACGTTGATGTGCTAGGCGGCGACCGGTGGGTGATCCCTGGGAGGGACCAGCATCCACCGGCCACCGCCAGCTGCACATCGAGGAGTGGTAAGGACTCAGGCAACCCTGGGTCGGCGCGACAGGTCGACCGCGTCCAGGAAGATCAGCAGGATCTCCTTGGGGCGGGGCATCCACGGGATCAGGTTGAACGCTCGATCACCCGCAGATGGGGTATCGGTCTCGAGTCGAGCCGCGTTGACCACCTTCTCGATGATCGATTGCGCGATGTTGGCGCTGTTGACCGTACGCGTCGCCACGGTGTTGAGTTTGCCCGGTAGCCAGTGCAACGATGCGGGATAGATGCGACCTAGTAGCAGGATCCCATCAGAGACCGCGAAGTAGTAGGTGCTCCAATTCACCCACACTGCGAAGAGGAGCACGATCGTCAGCGCTAGCACCACCATGATGATGGTCCAGTCGACGTCGTGCGACGGAAGGAGCGAGGCAGGATCGAGGTCCTGCTTACGCTTGCGGTGACGCTTGGCAGTCTGCTGAACGGTCGGCGTACTGGCGGCCCACAGCAAGAAACCGAGCACGGGGAGCGCCACAGACAAGATCGCAGCAGCCGGAGCCACCCAGACGATCTGATGGCGCCTCGTGATCAGCAAGACGGTGTCCTTGGGTCGGAAGAAGCTGGTCACTCGCTTCGCAGCCCTGTCGCCGACCCACTGGTGCTCCACCTGCTGACGGACACCGACGCTTGGTGTTGGCTCCGTGCCGCGCGTGACCAGCAGCCAGACGGTCAGACCGACCAGGGCGATCACCGCGAGCCAGAAGGCCAGCAGGCCGTTGCCGCTCTGCGCCAGCGTCAGCTCGAGCACCAAGAACGCCAACACGGCAACAAGGCCGATGACCACGATGAATGCCATCCGCATGACACCGTCGAACCGGCTCAGCGGAGCCGATGCAGGCAGGGGCTTGATGACCTCCATCGAGGGCGGTGGAGTTGAGACCGCAGGGACATCCTGCGTGTTATCGTTGGGGTCCATAGAGACCACTCCTCAATGTGCAAGACTCACGGGAACCTCCCGGAGACAGTATCAGTTATACCGCGCGCCCTTGACAATTTCAAACAAATACGACGCTCATGCTTGCGAGAGCTAACAGATAATGTTACGGTAAATGTAAACAAAACCTTCGGGGGATAAAGCTCGATATCTGTTCGATTTCGATGCTGATGCTACTGACTCTTCGTAACTGACCTTGACCAGCCATCAACATGGAAACCGGACAAAAATCCGGCTCTGTTACTCGCCTAAACTCCGAGTACCCGTGTTGCGTTGCTTTTTGCCGCTGTGCTGACTAGTACTAGCCGGTGCGGCGGCAAAAACCAAAGCCATGGGTAGCTCGTCGCAGAACAGGCTGCAGCGACAGAGATAGCGTTCATTAACAGTTCATTGGTTCAAAACAAACACGCTATTTCACCCAACAACTACGAGTGACCCGAAGGGGGTTACCATGTCGAACTCGGGATCAACGGCCGCCGGACCGGACGACGCCCACTGGGGCGTGCAGACCACGGCCGAAGGCAGCCCGACCCCCCAGGGGGTTACCGTGCCCATGCCTCGTCAGACGCATGTGGGCGGAGGTGCCAAGCCCGCCAAGGGTGGCCGACGACGCAGGGCAACAGGAACAGCGAACCCGGCCATCACGACACCAGTCCCGCCATCACCCCAGCCTGGCGTAGACCAGCCGCCCGACTCGCAGCCCGACCCGAAGGAGCTCACGCTTCCCGCTGGTGTCGAGCCGCCGACCATGGGAATGCCCAGGTTCTGGATGTGGTGGAACATCCGTTTCAACCGACAGGACCCGAACAACCCGGGCTACCTGCTGGTACCGGCACCCAACGCCAAGGAGGTGGCCTACCGCCAGGAGCGCGACTTCCTGGGCGCGGTCCAGAGTGCCAAGACCGACCTGGTCGTCCAGTACCGGACGCGTCACACGGCGATCATCCTGGTCGTCAACAGCAAGGGCGGTGGCTCCAAGACCACCACGACCAACTGGTCGGCCACGGGTATGCGCATCGAGACCGGCTGTGAGGTCACGGTGATGGACTCCAACTGGGCCTCCGGCAACGCCGCCCAGCGGTTGCGGTTCCGCAAGGACGAGACCATCTACGACCGCATGGTCGTCGACAACTTCGGCCTGCTGAGTCGCGATCACAACACCTACGTCGGCCAGGTCAAGGCCAACACCGACGGGGTCCGCTGCATCGCCGCCAAGCGAGTCCAGAAAGGAGGCTCTGGCAAGCTCAACGCGGGCGAGTACGGGGGGCTGGCCAAGCTCGCCTTCGCCAACTGCGAGTACCTGTGGATCGACACACCCAACGACATCACCAGCGATCAGTTCCTGATGTTGGCCCAGATGGCCACGGTCATCGTCTTCACGGCCAACGTCGCCGAGCCCGACTCGCTGCGTCAGCTGGGTGAGTCCATGCAGGTCCTGCGCGACTTCGGCCTGGAGGACAAGGTCAACCGGTCGGTCGTGGTCATCAACAACTTGCCCCCGGGCAAGACGGCCAACGACTACCGCAAGTACCAGCACGAGGTCGACATCCACAACAACGACGAGGTGACCACGGAGTTCCCGGGCCACAAGGGACCGTGGATGGGCATCCGTCACGACCCGGCCATGGCCGATGCCAGGCAGGTGGACTGGTCAGCGCTCCGTCGTGAGACGGCGCAGGACATCCGCCTGTTGAACATCGCCGTCCTGAAGTGCGTGCCCCTCAAGCCCGTACTGAAGGAGTTGCCGAAGTCCCAGGGAACGCCGGCCCAGCCGACCGCCCCGCCCACGTCCGTTCCGCCGGAACGGTCTGCCGTCGTGACGCCCCCCAGTGGCGACGCGACACCGGGCCCCGTTCAGAGGCCCACCCAACGATTCGCAACCATCCTGTCCGAGTTCACCGACCCCACCACTGGGGCGGACGGACACACGGAGACGGCCTAGCCGTCGGAAGGGAGTTCGCTATGACGGACTTCGTGATCGGGGCCGGCGCAAGGCTGTCCTCGAAGCTGCACGGACTGGCGCTGTTGCCGCTGGTTCTGATCATCGCCGGCAAGGGCGACAAGGACACCTCGCTTGGTGACTTCGTGCCGAGCCCCAGCTTCAACTGGCTGAAGGCGTTCGCGCCGAAGTTCCAGGAGCTGGGTTCGGCCATCACCGGTGGCATCCTGGTGGCCGCGCTCGTCATGATGATCGCGGCGGGCACCTTCATCATCTTCGCCGGCAAGGACGAGGAGAAGTACCAGGGTGGTGTCCGCACCGCCATGAACGTCGTGAAGGGCATCCTGATCGTCATCCTGGGACCCTTGCTGGTGACGGTGATCGTCAGCGCCGTCGTCGCCCTGTAGCCCACCTCCCGGTGGCCCCCGTGTGTTCCGGCCCACGGGGGCCACCATCGCAGGAAGGAAATTTTGCCATGACCGCGATCAATCGGGTGATGTTGGTGGCGGCCATTCCGCACGTTCCACACATCCCCGTTCCCGGGATTCCATCCGTCAAAGACGTGATGGAGTCCATTCTGAACTTCTGGGCGGACATGTTGCTAGGTTCGTCCGAGGGCGTCATCAAGGCCATCATCGACATGGCCAGCACGGCGCCGACCGCCGACACGAGCGCCTCCTGGTTCCTCAGCCTCTACGGTGAGCTGATGGGACTGCTGCTAGTCCTGATGTTCATCGGCATCGCATACCTCGGCTTCAGGACCATGACGGGCAAGGGTGAGCACAACCTGCTGACCGCCGTCTCCGGCACCATCAAGTTCCTGGCAGTCCTATGGCTGCTGCCACTGTTTGTCGGTGGCATCGTCTACGCACAGGGCTTCCTGATCGAAGTCATCAAGACGACGGCCGTGGTGGATTCGGACTGGTCGGATGCCCTGACGAACCCCTACGGGATCGCCGATCAGCTCGGCAGCATTGCGCTGCGGTTCCTGACGGTTGTACCCGCGGGCATGCTGTGGCTGTGGCTGGCCGTCGAGTCGCTGGACACCTACATCCTGACCGTGGTGGCCGCAATCGCAGCGCTCTCGCTCATGACCGGGGAGCCTGGCAAGCCGAAGCGAGTGTTCCGAATCTGTGTCGCCGCCATCGTGTCGTTGGTGATGACGCGTGTGTTCGTGCTGTTCTTCATGGCACTGGCCGGCCAGGTCATCGCCAACGAAGAGGGTGTTCCCGAGACCGTCAAGGCCGCCCAGGTCTGGTTTACGGTGACCACCTCGAGCATACTTCCCGTGGTGTTTTTCTGGCTCGGGACCTTCGTGGTATCCCAGATCCAGAACCGCGTGAAGGTCGGCGGAGCCGTCTACACCCGCAGCGATCCCAAGTCCACCGAGGCGCGCTCTGATCTGGCATCCCGCCGGAACTCACGCATCGAAGGGGCTAACGGCCGACCGCGGCCGACCGTCGACAAGAAGGCGGTCGTGAAGGAAGTTGGAGAAACGGTTGTAGTGCATGGCGTGGCAGCACTTGCCACCGCCCAGACCGGTAATCCATCTGCCGGCAAAGCCGTCCACACCGTCCATGCAGCAATCCGCGCGAACCGACGCAAGAAAACCGATTAGGAGGTGAAGACCATGTCTGACGTACTGCAAGAGCCGGGCGTGGTTTACACCCACCTGCCGGCACGTCGTGAAGCTCGACCCATCCGTGATGCCAGCCCCGGCCAGATCCTGTGGCTACTGTGCACCGGTTTGCCGGCCGTGGCGATGCTGGTCATCCACTGGTACGTGTACGGCCTGGGGTTGCTGGTGATATCGGGTGTCGGCTACTGGCCTTGGTTCTGGGGCCCGGGTTACTACTACCCCCTCGACTGGTTCGACGGCTTCCGGATCAAACTCCACAAGAACACCGTCTACAGCGGAGTGGAGAGTTCGGGCCGTAGGCGTCGTAGGAATCGGATCGTCATCGATCTGCGGATCGACGACTTCTTCAGCGTGCTGGGCACCGTGTACAACGCCAAGCGTCACACTGACACGATCTGGTTCAAGGTCAAGGGGTGGAGGCACGCCAACGACGACGTGGAAGACATGTTCGCCGCGCTCCAGCGGTTGAACGATGTCATTAAGCAGGTCATCGCAGTGGTAGGCGGTGACATCTCGTATCAGTTCCTGAACAACCAACGTCCGTGGGATTCGATTCCCATGCACGAGGACCTGGACGAGAAGTTCCTGCACGAAGATGTCGTCGCAGCCGACCCGGACAAGGAAGACACGGTCGACGCCCGCGGCCAAGCGCTGATCGACAAGGTGTTCGACGTCGTCAGTGTGAGAGGCGCAGATCCATTGGCCTGCTTCATGCTGACCGTCAAGCGGCCGCACAGTTGGCGGAAGTTCGACAACGCAGCGGGACGTGGCAAGTTCACGTCTGAACACCTGAACCGGTCGCCGATGATGCGCGTGATGAAGGCCATGGAGTACGGCCTGAACCGCGCCGGCTTCACGGGCGTGGACATCATGGACTACCCGACGCTCCGCCGCAGTACGCGACGGTCGTGGGACATCAACTACGCCGCCGCCAAGGCCGCCGGGATCGACGTGGACGACAAGGCCTCGAGTGTCTGGGCAACCGAGGGGATCAAGATCCACCCCAAGTCCAAGATCCTCGAGATGGACGGCAGCTACCACCGGGTCTACATGGTCAAGGGCTTCAGGAAGCGGAAGGTGCTCCCTGGGGGTCTGTACCCACTCTTCGTGAACAACCCCGAGTGGGTGACCATCTCGACGCCAAGCTACACGGTGTCGCGTAGTCTCGAGGAGTTCTTCCTGAAGAAGATCCGCAACGTCCGCAACGCGCTCGAACGAGAGCGATACGAAGGGGGGATGATCGAGGACCTCGAGGACATCGAGGCCCGCCTGGAGGCATCGGCCCAAGTCGACCGGCTGTACCTCTCGGGGTCGAGTCCGGTCCGCTTCGGACCAATCATCGTGTGCAGTGCCACCAGCATCGAGGAACTCCTCCTGACCGAGGAAGAGATGCTGGCCAAGTGCCGCCTGATGAAGATCAGCGTTACCGGCGTTCGAGGGCGGGTGCGAATCCTCCGCGCCTTCCTGAGCGCAACGCTCGGCTCGCAGATCTGAAGAACCAATGAACAACTGAACGCGATGCCCCGGGGCGACGGAACTGGTCCAAAAGACCACAACTGTCAACCCGGGGCGCGCTTCACCCAAGCTGTAGAGACAGCTCGACAGTTTGGCAGAGGTGCATACCGTATGCTCCTTAACAACACGCATAGAAAGGATGGCGACATGCCGCAAGCACAAACGCAAACCCTTGCGGGTACCGTCGATCAGACCATGCCCCTGCAGCCTGTCGTCACCACCGGTGTTGGACAGGACCGTGGCATCCCTTTGCTGATCAACTCTGAGTCACGCGAGCCGATGGCCTTCGATCCCTGGAACCTCAGGGATGACAAGGAAACCGACTCCAACGTGTTCGGCGTGATGGCGAAGAAGGGGCACGGTAAGACCACCCTGAACATCGCTATTTCGACCCGGCTTGGTCAGCGACGCGCGGGTAAGAACAGCGAGCGCAAGATCCGCATCACGATCGATGACCACCGTCGTGACGACGGCACGCCCGAGTACGAGGCCCTGACCAAGTGGTACGACGCCGAGCAGATCAACCTGGCCGAATTTGGTCTCAACATCCTCGACCCCGAGATGCTGATGACCCTGAGCCAGCAGCTGGGGCTCCTGAAGTCGGTCCTGGGCTATGTGTTCGGCATTCCGCGCTTCAGCCCCATCATGTCGGAGGCCCTGCGCTACGGGCTGAAGAAGGTGCTGGAGAACTACCCCAAGACCGCTGACCTCAGGGTCATGGCACTCGGTCTCCGGACACTGAACAGCAAGGAAGTTGCCCGGTTCCGGACCGAGTCGTACATGGAGGCTCAACAGCGTCACACCGATAACCCCAACTTCCAGGCTGAAGTTCAGCGCCTGAAGAGTGGCGCTGGGCGTTTCAACGAAGCAGGCAAGCTCTATCGCGCCGCCGGGAAGCTGGCGTCGATGATCGAGGACCTGCTTGATGGTGAGTACGGTGAAATTCTGGGGTCGTCGGGCTCGTTGGCTAAGCGGATGAGCGAGCGGGTCACCTCGTTCGACTACTCCGGCTTGAACGACGAGCAGATCGCTCTGCTCCAGACAGTCCTGTGGCACTGGAAGACCGCCGCCATCATCAACAAAGACAGGAGGTTCGAATACGACATTGAGGTGCACGACGAGAACTACATGATGTGGGCGTTCGAGGTTTACGCGAACTCGATGCACCGCTACCTGAAGCAGATCCGGTCGCGCCAGACCGTGGTCATCATGTCGACTCATCGTCCCTCCGACTATGAAACGGTCGGTTCCACCGACAGCCAGCAGTACAAGCAGGCCATGAACATGCTGCACGACATCGCAGGCTGGTTCATCGGCCGGCTCGACCGTGACGCAGCTGAAGACATCGGACGTCGCCTCCGCCTGACGGCGGACGAGATCGAGCGCATCCAGCACCTCGAAGTGGGGCACTGGGCGTACAAGATCGGCGACAATCCGATCGTCTGGACCGAGTTGGTACTGGTTGAAGAGGAGGAGCTGATGGCTCTGTCCGACTCCGCCAACACCAGCATGGCTATCAAGTAGAAGGTGAGTCATCGTGCTTGGACGCAGAACCATCGTGCCAGGCTGGCTGTGGGTCACTCTGGCTGTGTGCGCCTCCGCGGTCTTCACGCTGTGGGTCTTCTCCCTCCGTGAGCCCGGTGAGGCAACGCAGCAGTCGGCCAAGGCCACAGCTAGCGCCACCACGTCGGAGAGGCCGAGCGGTACAGCCTCTCCGTCCGACAGCCCGGCGGCGACACCTTCGGAGTCGCCGGGCCACGACCAGATCACGCAGCAGCTGGCAGCGATCCAGCGGGCGCGCTACACCATCAACCCGCACAACAGCCGTCAGCGACGACAGCAGCTGGACCAGCTGTTGCCGGCCAACCTCGTGGAGTACGCCAGTGCTCCTTTGGCAGGCATCCCGGAGAACGCCGTGGTCAGCGTGAAGCAGCAGTACGACCCGGAGTTTCAGGACATCCCAGGCAGCGACCAGCTTTACGCGATCGGAGGCCTCAAGGTACGGATCGTGATCGGTGACAACGATCCGGTTTTCGTTCTGTACCAGACAGCCACGACCTGGGAACCGACCGCCAACGGCTGGCACATCCTCAGCTTCAACGCTGATGAGGGTGTCGCGACGACGGACTCGTGAGGACAGCACCATGATGAAGATACTCACGATATCGATGGTAAGTGTCCTGGTAGTCGTCGGGGGGATCGCAGCTGTCGTGACCTCACCGTTCTCGGCCATCTTGGGTATCGGTACTGCCGAAGCCTGTGCGCCCAGCTCCGTCAGCCAGTCGGAGAACTCGGTCGAGATCCCAGCCAGCGCTGGTCTCTACAAGGCCATCGCCGTGGCCTCCGGCGGCGACCCCCGATTGGCTGGCAGCATGTACTTCGGTACAGGGATCGAAGCAAACTGGAACCCGAAGAACATCAGCGGCGACGGCGCGTTCGGTGCATGGCAGATCCAGAGCCCAGGCTTGCCCTATCCGAACCCTGGTATCACGGTGGCTCAGGCGATGGACCCGGTCTACTCGACCCAGTACATGCTGCCGCGATACCGCAACGCCCTGAACAACGTCGACCCGGGACTATGGGTAGTCAACCCGGAGAAAGCAGTAGAGCAGACCGCTTACAACGCCGAACGACCGAAGTACGACTACTACGTCGGTCAGAAATCTGGGCGAGTACCTGAGGTCTTCGCCAAGACTCTGAAGATCATGGAGAGTCAGGGCCTCTCGACAGAGTTCGCCGCTCAGACCGCCGTAGGGTCAGTGTCAACGACGGTCGCCGACGTCCAGGGCAACGACGGTTTTGCCGTGTGTAATGTGTTGGGTCAGTTCGACGACCCGGCCGACTACGACAAGAACGTCGCTACGGCACTCAAGGCGGCTAAGAGTCAGCTGGGCGTGCCCTACGTCTGGGGCGGAACATCACCTGGCGTCGGACTGGACTGCTCGGGGCTCACCCAGTGGAGCTACGCGCAAGCCGGCGTCAACATCCCCAGGACTGCCGGTGAGCAGTGGCAGGCCACCAAGGGCTTCGCCCGGAAGGGGCTCAGAGATGCCAAGCCAGGCGATCTGATCTTCTTCGTCACCAGCGGCTCGTACGCCGACCCCGGTCACGTGGGCATGATTGTTGGTAACCACGTGATGATCAACGCTCCTCGTACGGGGGCAACCGTGAGGTACGAGGACCTCACACAGTCCTACTGGGCAGGACAGATCGTCGGCATCACCGACCCCTTCGCCTGGGCTGCGGCTCAGAAGCAGGGCTAGGCACCGACACCAAGCTCGTGGCCGGCCGGTGGCTGGACTTTTCTCGGGAGCCGAGAGAGGACCAGTCACTGGCCAGCTGCGGGGCGCTTGAGTCAACAGAGCAACCAGCTCTGGCACTCGCGCCTGAGGAACTTCGAGTTCCTCGCTGAGATAAAACGGTCGCCGGACCGTCACCTTGCTTACGCAAGATGAATTCCGGCATTACTCCTAAGTTCTTAACCGCTGTTGAGGCCTTGGGAGTTTTTTGTTGGCAAAAATTCTCAGAAAAGTCGTTTTACCTCGATGAAGCTTATGCTACGATATACAGAACATAACGAGACTTCCGGGATGCAACCGAACGGCAATAGACCTGTCATTATCAGCTTTCGCCTCGAGCATCTTTTGGGCTGGACTATTACAATTGCGCTGTGTATTGTGCCCGTGATTTTTTGGCTTCAACAAAATCCGCTTAGTAGTATTAGTGGCTTTTCGGCGACTATGTTAGCGATTGGCAAGGTAACTGGCCTTGTTGGCATTGTTATGTACTCACTAAATCTTATATACGCAACGCGACTGCGCATTCTAGAGCGCTTTTTTGGTGGCCTAAACAGGGTATACATTGCACACCACATGCTTGGTGGTTTGGCACTAGTGTTCTTATCGCTACACCCACTCTTCTTGGCACTGCGGTTCGTACAGACATCCCTAAAACAGGCCGCCTTAATGCTGCTACCAAACGGTCTATTCCCGTTGTCAGCCTTGTTTGATACAAGCCACCAATACCACGGACTAGTACTGGAACAATGGGCTATTTTCCTCGGAATTTTAGCGTTCTGGGGCATGATCGGACTGCTTCTAGTGACGTTCTTTATCAAATTGCCATATCGTATTTGGCTGTATACCCACAAATTTTTAGGCGTGGCATTTTTTCTGGGAGCACTACACGTGCTGTTCATTACCAGTGACACTTCTACCAATACGGCACTGAAGTATTACATACTGGGCATGGCGGCCCTTGGAATCGTGGCGTTCATCTACCGAACGCTGTTCAGCAAGATGCTGATCAAGCGCTATCAGTACATTGTTGACGAGGTCAAAGAGCTGCCAGGCGGAGTATTCCAGCTGGGTATGCATCCAAACGGCCAGACAATGTTCTACCAACCTGGCCAGTTTATTTTTATCAGGTTTACACACTCTACCGGAGACAAAGTCAGTCAAGAATGGCATCCGTTTTCGATCTCATCACCGTCAAATTCTAAAAATCTACAGATAACCGTCAAGGCACTCGGCGACTATACGAGCAGGCTCAATATAATAAAGCCTGGCACCACAGCCGAAATCGAAGGGGCGTACGGACGCTTCTCATTCCTGAATTTCAAGAACCGAAACCAGATATGGATTGCTGGTGGTATCGGCGTAACACCATTCCTGTCCATGGGACAAAGCCTACCAGACGATGGGTACCACGTTGATCTGTATTACTCCGTCAAAACGCGCAGTGAGCTGATTGATTTTGAAAAATTGGCCGATGCCACCTTCATCAGGCACGGTAACTTCAAGATTTATCCATATATTGGCGATGAACAAGAGGGACACTTATCTGCCGATTACATCGAGAAAACTAGTGGGGGCCTTAGCGGCAAAGATATTTTTATTTGTGGACCGCCACCAATGATGCAGTCACTTCGCAAGCAACTCAAGAGCAAGGCTGTGCCTGGAGCAAGGATTCACAGTGAAGAATTTGGTATGTCATAATGATGTCAACACAAAACCTTGGGGGATACGGTAAATGTGGTTAAAGCGACTGGTTGGAGTCATGATGATTGTCACCTGTCTGTCGATGATTACGCTGGCGATTGTTGGTGTCTTTTCGGCCGAGAAACGGGTTGATGTCGGCTTTGAAACTTCGGCAAGTCAGGTCGTGGAACCAACCGTTACTCTCACTGCAAAACCAGGCACTATTTCTGTCGGTGGCTACAGCGCACTGACATGGACTTCAGGTAACAACCCCGAAACCTGTACCGCAAGTGGCAGCTGGAAGGGCGCCAAGACACAAGTTGGCGCAGAGAGTACCGGCCGCGTGACCAAGAGTGGCACGAAAACATATACCCTGACATGCCAAAATGAAGCCGGCAAGTCAGTAGCTTCAGTCAAGATTAAAGTTAAAAAAGCCAGCGATTCATCTGGCGGCAGTGGTGCAGCTGCCGTCTCGACTGCCGGCAAGACATATTGCAACGGGCGGAGTCAGTGCTACGGAAGAAGCGATGTTGCTAAACATAATTCCAAAGGCAACTGTTGGGGCTGGAACGGTGACCGGGTCATCAACATTAGCGGTTTTGATCTTGCATTTCACGTCGCCCAGACTGGAGTGAGCAGTATTGAAGTAAGTCAGGTATGTGGCCACGACTTGGCTCCCGCCCTAAACGGCAGTGTCAGTGCCAGTGGACACGCCGGTCAAAACCACAAAGCTACCACAAAAGCTAATAACGACTCAAACGAGCAGCCCTATTTTGTTGGCTGGTTTGACGGGAGCAAATAACCATGCCAACGTCCAATATAAAAATCGGTAAACTAACGCTCACATCAAAACACTATTTTTATGCAGGCAGCATAGCATTCCTGCTGGCGGTGCTACTCCTTGCATGGACGCTAGCCATTCAGTACAGTTCCAATACAAATTCTGTATCTGCCGCCAAACCACTCGAAACTAATCAAATGATTCGTACTGGCAATGTTGACCTAAAAATACGAAATGTACGCTTTATCAAAGGATCCGGCATGTTCGCCGCACCCGCCGGTAAACAATACGTCGTATTCGATTTGTGGGTACAAAACATCTCGGATAAGCCTATCCAGGTACTGCCCAGTACAGACACGTACATGAAGACCATGACTGGAGACGTTTCATATCTAAGCCCTTACAAACTGTCCAATCCATTCAAAGCCGGTGAGCTCCCAAGCGGTGAGGCAATTCATGGCGAATTAAGCTATATAATTCCTCAGGATACTTCCGTCAATCTTTACCTAGACGCGAACTGGAGTGGCAGTGTAATCCCAATAGCAATACAACAAGGAGTCGATCAATGAAACGTCTCGTCATAACTGCACTAGCGATTGTTACCGTCATCTCAGCCATGGCGGTGATCGCTACGAATCAGCAAGAGGGAAGTAACAATTTTGCAGCCATAAAGCCAGCTGCGAAAAGTCCGACAAAGGTGCTGGGAGCGTCATCGTCTGCGTCATGGGGTGCGATTGAATCCGCATCAGCGGAAGCTGTCGGTACGGATGAGGCTACACAGACAACACACTACCGGATCGAATTATCGCTCCATAACTCTGGTTCCGAGGTATTACAATTTGCACCCGGCCTACAGGCCTTCATCATAGATAGTAACGGCCAGAAAACAGCTGCGACCGCAAAATACCTAAAAACCGGCGAAGTTGTTGGTGGTCCGATTGCAAGTGGCAGCAGCTGGCAAGGAGTGCTCGATTTTGATCTAGATGTGTCAGTAACGCCAGTGCGGGTGCAGATCGAAAAGGATGCCGCCTCGGCAGAGATTTCGGAGGAAATACATGGACTTTGAACCCGTCGTTTTTGAGGTAGAACCACCGCCCAAGGGACCAATGAAATTGTTTTCAAAGATACCTCATTTTGGGCCAAGAGGTACCAAGATTCTTGTTGCAGTTTCGGCCGTTATCATGAGTGTTACGCTCGTCGGTTTTGTAGCCTTGTCAGTACTGGTGAGTAATGGTAAGTTCCGCAGTTCGCATGGCCTTAACATCAACCCCCAGGACAAATTAGAACAGACAAACGGAACGACCTTGAGTGAAGCTGCCTCCCCTGGAGGCGGCATCGCAACGGGTGTCGGTGGCTTTACTGGAACCAACAGTCCAGTGGTCACCCTTACTGCATCACCAGCGACAGTTAATGTAGGCGAGAAAGCCACCCTGAAGTGGAGTGTTACGAAGAATCCAGATTCGTGTACGGCGAGTGATGACTGGAGTGGTGCGAAAGCTACCAGTGGCACCGAAAAAACCATAACGCTCACCAAGGTACAGACATATCTGTTTACCATTACGTGTAAGACTGCAACCGGGACAGGCTTTTCCACTGTTAGTGTCGGTGTAGTTCGTCAGGGTGGAACCGGCAATATCGCCCTGCGACCGGTGGTTCAATTGGCGGCAGATGATACGGCGGTTTACATCGACAACGGCACTGTACTAACCTGGAAAACAACGAACAATCCGACATCCTGCACGGCCAGTGGTAGTTGGAGTGGCACAAAATCGACCGCAGGACACGCTAAAACTGGAACACTAAAGAGTGCTAAAACTTTTACATACAAACTGACATGTAAAAACAATGCAGGCACCGGATTCGCTGAAACGAGCATTGTAGTTATTGATCCACCACAACCGGTTGTAACGATCGCGAGCAGTCCAGTAAGTCCAGTTCTGCCAGGAAAAACTGTCAAATTGTCTTGGAAAACAACGAGTGTACCGAAAACCTGTACTGCCAGCGGTGACTGGAGTGGAACCAAATCTGCCAGCGGTAGTCAAACGGTCGGACCACTGAGCTCCATAAAGACCTACGAATACAAAATTACTTGTACGAATAGCAAGGGTGGTACGTTTGATAGCGTGGCCATTGCCGTCATTCCAAATCCACCTTCAGTATCTTTGACGACCAGTCCATCATCTATCTACATTGGCAATAGCTCGACATTAACCTGGAGCGCATCGAATTCACCAACAGCATGTTCGGCGAGTGGTGACTGGAGTGGCTCAAAGTCGTCCAGTGGAACACAGAGCACCGGCACGCTCAACTCAACCAAAGTATATTACTACAGTCTTACCTGTGCGAACGCAGGTGGCACAGGCTATGCTACAAACGTTCCGGTGACCGTTAGCTTACCTCCAAAACCTGTTGTCAGTATCAGCTCTAGCCCTATCTCGATTACCTCCGGAAGCAGTTCGAACATCAGCTGGAGCGCCACTAATTCACCTACATCCTGTGTTGCAAGTGGAGATTGGAGTGGCTCAAAGTCATCAAGCGGCACATTCGGTACGGGAACGTTAACTACTGTAAAAACCTACTCCTATACTTTGTCTTGTTCTAATGCGGGAGGTAGCGATAGTGCTACCACTACCGTCAATGTGTCTTCTGGAGGTCCGTCTGCCAAGCCCGTCGTCACAATCAGCGTTAGCCCGGCATCAATTGGAACTGGCAGTAGTGCGACAATTTCATGGAGCGCTACTAATAGTCCAACATCATGTACTGCGAGTGGTAGCTGGAGCGGATCTAAATCTGCAAGCGGCAGTGCAAGTACTGGCGTCATCAGTAGTGCCGGGACTAACACATATACACTGAGTTGTACGAACGCAGTTGGCACTGGATCGTCATCTGATACATTAACCATCATTGCCGTGCCCGTTGTCAGCATCTCCGTTAGTCCTTCATCGATTAATACCGGGAGTAGTAGTACGATAAGCTGGAATGCTACTAATAGTCCCTCGTCATGTACGGCTGGTGGCTCATGGAGTGGCTCAAAGGGTTCAAGTGGTACTGCAACGACCGGCACAATAAGTACGGCAGGTTCGTATGTGTACAGCCTAAGCTGTACGAATAGTGGTGGTACTAGCTCCAATAGCACAACCCTGACCGTCACCACTGCTCCTCAGACTTACTGTTCGGGCAAAACCCCTTGTTACGGGGTGAGCGCCCTTGCTAGCCACGCTGGACCAGGCAATTGTTGGGGCTGGAATGGCACTTGGGTGATAGACATTACCACCTTCAGACCAAGCCACCCAGGGGGCATCAAGGCAGGCTCCTCCTCAACGATAGAGAATGCTGATGCGACCTGTAATCACGATATCTACGCGATATTGTTCGGGAGTAGCGCCATCCCTAATTACAGCGACAAGAACGGCGCGACCAAGCATAAACACAACTCGTCAACATATAATAACAGTGGTAGTAGTGCTCTGGCCGGATTCCGTGTCGGTTACTACGACGCGACCAAGCCTTAGGGGGGAATATGAGCAAGAAAAAACACGACGAAAGCCTACTGGAAGTTGAAATGAAGGAAGTGAAGCGTGAGTGGCGACATTTCGTCAAGTTTAGCGACGAAAACCACTTATTGTTTGCAGCTTTTGTGGTTGTACTTCTAGCAATCCTTGTCATTAATACATTGTATGTATTAAATCGCAACAACGTTCATGTCGTATCTGGCTATGTCTCGTCCGATTCTCAAAATAGGCAACACACCTCTCAGGAAGTCGGCACAAATGGTGCGATGTCGGTGACTATCAGCGATGTGACGGAAAATGACAAAAGAGACCCGGCCTTCACAATACCCGAAACCGAAACCATGCTGATTCTAACTATCGACATTACTAACACTACGACTGAAACTCAGCAACTAATCCCATCAACTCAACTCTACGTCAGAACCGTAGAGGGCGACTACTCCAAGCTACACGCGTCGATGTTTGTCACAAAACAATTACCTGCCAAAGATTTAAAACCTGGTCAGACGGTATCTGGACAAGTTTCATTTAGCGTACCAAAGCGTATTGCTAAGCCACTCCTCTACGTAGACACCGGCTGGCACAATTACGGCCCAGTCGTCTTTGACGTTTTGCATTAAGATTGACTGCACAGGCATTTTTACTGCTATACTATAAGCAGTTTGAAAAAGCAAAAAACAAAAAATAAGAACAAGTCCCTAAAGGCCCACCAGAAGCGTCAATTCCCACGCAATGTACTGCTATTGACCGTACTTGCTGTGAGTCTTGGATTGTTGGCGGCAAAACCTGTCAGTGGATACCTTATGAGTTATCTTGACTCCGGGGCAAGTAACTCAAATGCTAAAAACATCACGGACAACAGGGGTAATTTGAACGAAAAACCCCTCACGACCGATCAATCCGGAACAACGAAAAGTGACGGGGGTGGCAGTAAAGCCTCGGAACCCAAGAAAGCAACCACAACATCAAAACCATCAACTAGCAAAAAAACCACTACAACCTCGACAGAGCAAAAGACAACAACAAAGAAGACCTCAACTAAAGCAAGCAGTGGCTCGAGCTCAGCCTCGAGTGACATCGCCTCTGAGAGTGACTGCCCAGGCCAATCAGACGTTAGCAAAACGGCCACCGTATTGGTCTGCATGACATCGTTTGCGCGTATTTATCACCACCTAGGGAGCGTCTCTGCCAGCACCTCACTCATGAACTCAGCGACAGCCAAGGCGCAAGATATCGCCGACTGTGGCTTCTCACACACCGCTTGTGGCCGAACGTTCAACTACTGGTTCGGGGTTAAGGGCTATTCGGGTGGCTGCCAGGGCGAGAACATCGCCCAGGGTCAAACCTCGCCCGGCGAAGTTTTTGAAGCCTGGATGAACTCGCCTTCGCACCGAGATAACATTCTGTACACCAGTTTCGACGATCTAGGCGTTGCGTCACTTAACGACAGTGGCGGCATTATTTGGGTCATGCACTTAGGTGGCTGCTAGCGTGCTACGGATGACGTCGGCGAGTGCGTTCTCTGTTATGGGACGTGTTAGCGCCTTTCACTAATTGCAGTATCTCACGTCGCTCACCCAGCCAGAAACTGGCTGCCATGAGGCTTACGACGAGATACGTTGGCCAGGCCAGCCACATCCAGCGACCAATGCCTGAGTTGTCGGTCGAACCCTGTGGTGGTGTTGGATTGGTTATGCTCCCAATAGTACCAGAAGCTCCAGGAAGTTTAATGAGTGCAGCTAACTGTAGCGACACTGTGCGTCCCCTGGCATCTGATGCGGTGACCACAATCGGATAATACCCCGGTTCGCTATAGCTATGAATTATGGTGAAGGAATTATGATTCTGTACTTTAAAGTAGCTGTGCTGACCATCACCCCATACGACATGAGTGGCGTACGGTGGTAGCCCCGACTGAAAGCGTAGCGTCCACTGGAACGGCTGCTGAGTAGAAAAAACATTGAAATGATAATCACTCCATAACAGTAGTGGGTTTGTCGCCTCGTCAAGGGTTGTGTCACCTGATGTCGGAGGTGTGTAGTGGTCAGTTCCGCCACCCGTTGAGCCTCCACCAGTTGAGCTTAAGGTATAAGTCACTTGCACAATGGGTGTCTGTGGACCAGCGTCGTCAGTACTGTTATAGGCTTGAACTTTGAGGTCGTTGAGGCCCTCAAACAAATCTGTTTGGATCTCATAACCGTTGTCTATACAAACTGCCGTCCCACTGAACATGCCATTTCGATAGAGGTTTATATAGGAATCTGATGGACACTGCCCTGTGACAGAAATCGTCTTATGGCTAAACTTTTGGCCGGGTTGAGGGCTGGTAATTGTCGCACCAGAGGAAAGTAGTGGCGCAGAAACCTTGGCTGTTACAACGTAATTGAGTGCTAATGTTCGCAGCGTTGAACCCACCAGCAGCACGCCAACTAACAACAGACCGAAAACTATCGTTGGATGTAGTAACACACGTCGGTGTATCGGCCGACGCGCCTTTACAGCCCGGCGAGCCCGATGATGCGCGGCTGACTTTTTTCGAAATAATAGGGAACCACGCCGTGACTTAACGGGTGCTCGGCGGGCTCGGACTGTCTTTATTTTTCTGGCCATACTGTTTGTTTTGCTTGGCTAGTGAAATTATAGCATAAAAACTACTTGCCAAGACATAGATCATAAGCGTTATAATAGAGGCAGCTACAGGGCATGAGCGTGCGGCAAACCGCCACCATCGCACTTGGGCTTCATACATCATTTGGCAACCATACTTCGGTCCCTGGACGTCAACAACTAACTTCTCGTAACGGTCAACTCATCGACGGTTGAAGCGACTTATCGGGCAGTTCACTCCTAAAATCCGTTCAGCTGAAAGCCAATTCAGTTGTTTTTTCATGAAACAAGGAGGGTGTATGAAAACTTTATTACAGCGAGAGATTGACGTAACTTCGTTCTACTTTAAACAGCAGGATTGCTTTCCAAAGCGCCTTGAGGTCAATGGCCAGCCGGTAGCAGTTCTGGAATCGGGCTTACGTCGACTGGTCACCAAAGGTCAAGAATTAATCGAGGTATTTAACATGACCGACGGCTACGCCCAGTACGATTTACAACACGAACTGGGGCAGGGTCGCTGGACACTGCTGAGGATTCAGCCACTGTAAGGGTCTACAGATGGAATATCTACTTCTAGATCACCAGTCGGATCCTAGTTTGTGGGCCTTCCAGAAAAATGAGGTCACTTCACTCTGGCGACAAGCCCGGATTCACGCATGTTCGACTGAGTTGCAAAAACTGGGCGTTCGTCAGGGCATGACGATTCGTCGTGCCCGCCGGTTGGCACCACAGATGCGGCTCCTATCAATTCCAGCCGATCTAGACGGGGTAAGTGCGCTACAATACTACTCATGAAACGTCACCTTACTCCCGTGGTCGTAGCAGGTTGTCCGCGCAGTGGTTCAACCATCCTCGCGCATATGCTAGCCCTGTCCAGAGACACGATTTATTTGGAAGAGCCACTCAATCACGAGACCGGTGTCCGTGGTGCAGACGAGCCTTTTTTATACCTCAACCCTCAGGAGCCCAATGATCATTACGACGCAGTCGTGCAGGAGATTTTAGGAGGCAAAGCCACCTTCAAACGAAATCGATTTCAGCCCAAAACGAAAAATCCCGCTCGGTGGCTTTTCTATAAACTGTTTATTAATCGCTACAACGTCCGCTACAACCGTGATTATCTCAATCCGCTGGCCCGTTTTATTATCAGCAAGGATCCGACCGCCACACTGGCAACCGAATACCTAGCGCAGCGCTTTGGCTACAAAGTCGTTTTGACCGTCCGTCACCCCTGTGGAGTCGCGGTCAGCCATCAACGATTAGGATGGGGTGGGCCAGTGACAACACTCTTGCGTCACAAAGAACTCGTCAGACAGCTCTCCAAAGAAGTGGAGCATCTCAATCCGGACAAACTGAATGACATCGAACGTTTGGCCTGGTACTGGCGTATAGTCAACGAATCGCTCATCCTGTTCGCCAGACGTAATCCTGACATGATCATCGTCGAACATGAAACCTTTTCACGACAGCCCGTCGCAATTGTCGAGAAACTCTATGCTAGTCTGGATATGCGCTTCACCGACAGGATCCGCTGCAAGGTTCAAGCACTCACCAGCGGAGACAACCCGACCGACCCACGCGCAGATCGAGCCCACACCTTAAAACGCAACAGCCGCGACAACATAGAACGTTGGCGCAAACACCTGGACCAAAAAGACATCGACACAATCATGAAAATCTGTGGCCCAACTTACAAAAAAATACAAGAATTGCCGAATATCCTTAGCGTGTAATTAACACGTGCTTGCTTCGCACTAAAAAGTGCGGCAACTTCAGTGTCGGCCGGTCGTAGCGCAAGGTTTCACCGGTCTCAAACACTTCACAAAGGCCACCAGCAGCTCGTAGCACAGCGTCCGCTGCCGCAATATCCCAATCACTCAGGTGTGCGTCGATCCGAGGATACACATCCGCCGCGCCTTCACTGACGTAGCAAAGCTTGAGTGATGAACCAACGCTGACAATTTCAGCAACGCCCTGATCCTGCAGCCACGCTGCTGCCGCTGGGCTTGGGTGTGACAAACTCCCGACCGCTATCAGCGGTCGGCTGCCATCTGCAACCTGAATTTTCTCTTTGTGGCCGTCACGTTCTTTCCAGGCACCCAAACCACGCCCGCCGTAGTACAGCACATCACGAGCTGGCGCATAGACCACCCCAAGCACTGGCTCACCGTCTTCAATAAGCCCAACGTTCAGCGTAAACTGCCCATTTTTCTTGATAAATTCCTTGGTGCCATCAATCGGATCAACTAGCCAGAAACTGCTTGAAGCCAAGCGCTCTTCGTCTGATAGCAAAGCTTCCTCCGATACTACCGGAATGTTAGGCGCTAGTTTACGCAGTCCCTTGGTGATAATTTCGTTAGCGGCCAGATCAGCCTTGGTCAGCGGCGAGTGATCGCTCTTGAGTTTGACGTCGAAATCATCACTCTCATAAATCCGCATGACAGCTTCACCAGCTTCTTGTACCAATTCGATGACTGCCGCCAGCAGCTCGTGTTTTTCTAACTTCATTATCCCTAGTATACTGGATTGGTAAGAGGAGATATATGGCACACCCACTGATTCAGCCGCACGGCGGCAAGCTCGTCAACCTGGTAGTATCACCAAAACGAGCAACCGAGCTCAAAGAGCAGGCAACAAAATGGAAAAATCTTGACTTGAGTGCGAGGCATCTGTGTGATGTAGAGTTGCTCGCCAACGGCGGTTTTTCACCACTTGAAACCTTCCTGGACAAGAAGGACTACGAAGGCGTCTTGAAAGACATGCGACTCGGTGACGGCACCCTTTGGCCCATGCCAATTACGCTTGATGTGAGTGAAGATTTTGCCAAATCACTCAAAAGAGGCGAGACAATTGCACTGCGTGACCCCGAAGGTGTCATGGTAGCAGCGCTGGCTGTCGAGGAACAATACAAGCCAGACCTCAAAAAAGAAGCTGAAGCCGTCTTTGGTACCACCGACACCGCGCATCCGGGTGTTAAATACCTGCTTGACGAAAGTGGACCGATCTATCTTAGTGGCAAACTGGAAGTTTTGCAGCTGCCAGTGCACTACGATTTCAATGAAATGCGCCACACCCCAGCGGAGCTACGGGACATCTTTGCTAAGCGCGGCTGGAACAAAACGGTCGCGTTCCAAACACGTAACCCCATGCACCGCGCCCATGTCGAACTGACCATGCGTGCTGCCCGTGACACCGAAGCCAATCTGTTAATTCAACCAGTCGTTGGCATGACCAAGCCAGGCGACATCGACCACTTCACTCGCGTGCGTGTCTACAAATCGCTCGCCAATCGCTTTCCATCCAACACCACCATGATATCGCTGCTGCCGCTGGCTATGCGCATGGGCGGTCCGCGCGAGGCGCTGTGGCATGCTTTGATCCGTAAGAATTACGGCGCTAGTCATTTCATTGTTGGGCGCGACCATGCCGGCCCGGGCAAAGACAGCAAGGGCAATGACTTCTACGGTCCGTATGATGCACAGGAGTTGGTTGAAAAGCACCAGAAAGAGATTGGTATCTCGGTTGTACCATTTCAGATGATGGTGTACGTACCATCACAGGACAAATACATGCCTGTTGACGAAGTACCGAAAGGCGTTGAAACTGCGAGTATCAGCGGTACCGAACAGCGCGAACGACTGCGCGACGGCCGCGAGCTGCCGGAATGGTTTACCTATCCGGAGGTAGCCCAGGAACTCTACCGCACCACACCACCGCGTACCAAACAGGGCTTTACCGTGTTCTTTACCGGCCTGAGTGGCTCAGGTAAATCCACAGTCGCCAACGCCTTGATCACTAAACTCCTGGAGCTCGGCGGCCGCAATGTCACGCTGCTGGACGGCGACATTGTTCGAAAACACCTCAGTAGTGAGTTAGGTTTTAGCAAAGAACACCGCGACATCAACATCCGCCGCATTGGCTTTGTGGCCAGCGAAATCAGCAAACACGGCGGCATCGCCATTTGTGCGCCAATTGCGCCGTACGATAGTACTCGTAAGTTTGTACGCGAACTGGTCGAGGGGCAGGGTGGTGGTTTCATCCTAGCCTACGTCAACACACCACTCGAAGTCTGTGAAAAGCGCGACCGCAAGGGCCTCTACAAAAAAGCGAGAGCAGGTGAAATCAAAGAGTTTACTGGTATATCCGACCCCTTTGAGGAACCAAAAGACGCCGATATTGTCCTAGACACACTGGAATATAACGTCGATGAACTCGCTCAGCAGCTGATCCTGCACCTCGAACACGAGGGCTACATCGACCGCTCGACGGTCTAGTGTTGTTACGTAGCATGTTACGTAACACCACCCCTGTAAAATAGCACACTTTTGTCGTGAAATTGACGTAATTGTTATTTTATGCTATTGTAATCTCATGTTTGAAGACTTTAAAGCCACGCTCACGAAATGGGAGACCACCGGCACCGAACGTGAGCAATTACAGATGGTTTACCTGGTAGTTATTGTGGTGAGTGTCCTAGTAGCAGGCTTGCTGAGCCTCGTTAATTACGATGCGGGCCAAAACCTTCTAAAAGTCAGTGGTTTGGCCATCGTCGTCTTTGCGACAAACGCCGTTGTCTGGGCCCTACTAGACAGTTTCTTGCTCAGCAAAGTACGCCGCCCCCGCACGCGCCGAAAGTAACTTACATTTCATGGTGGTGATGGTGTTCATGGTGCTCATGCACCACGGCATGACCCTTGCCACGAGCTATCAGCCACTTGTTGACCGGTACGGTCACGATAAATGCCACCACTAATGAAACGAGCAGACTCCACCAGAACAGTCCCGTTCGTAAACCAGCGTGAATCGCGCCAGGCACAGCCAGGATAAACAGGTTGTCAACAATTTCCATACTGGTGATTGAGACTGTATCGGATGCACCGGCCAGCTTCATCTTCTGTTTGTTGGTCATAGCTCGGTGTCTTAAAGACCAAAATGTCAGAGAGTAGCCAAATACAAATGCCAAGATTACAGATATGACAATACTCGCAAATGCTGCCCAACCTAACGCCGAGCTAATGATCATGCCAACAATTTCACCAATGGCGCACCCAGTCAAACAGTGTAGGGTAGCGATCGTCGCCATTCGCCATGTGTTCATACACGTATAATACCGCTTTTCTTATCTGTTGAAAGTTGCTATAATTACAGCAAAGGCACGCGCCTGAGACGGGCGCTTTTTTAATGACAAGATTTAGATCATGACCCAAGATCCAACCAAAATTCGCAATATCGCCATCATCGCACACGTCGACCATGGCAAGACCACGCTCGTCGATGGGCTGTTGAAACAGTCGAAAACTTTTCGTGATAATCAAGCCGAGATGAGCCAGGAACTGATCATGGACAGTGGTGATCAGGAGAAAGAGCGGGGCATTACCATCACTGCCAAGATTACGGCCGTTCAGCACGGTGACTATCGTATCAATATCATTGACACGCCCGGACACGCAGATTTTTCTGGCGAAGTCGAACGCACACTTAACATGGCGGACGGCTGTTTACTGATTGTTGACGCCCAGGAAGGCCCTATGCCACAAACCAAATTCGTCCTCGAAAAAGCCCTCGAAGCAGAACTGAAACCAATTGTACTGATTAACAAGATTGACAAAACAGGCAGCCGCATCAAAGAGGTCGAGGATGAACTAGCTGATTTATTCCTGGAATTGGCCGTTCACGAAGACCAGTTGCATTACCCGGTGTATTACGCCATTGGCCGCGAAGGCAAGGCCTGGGCTGACGTGCCCAGCGACCCAACGGCACAAGCGGATTTGTCGGATATCTTCTATGCCGTCATAGATAAAATTCCCGCCCCCACAATCGAGCTCGACAAGCCATTCCAGATGCTCGTTACGGCGCTGTCATGGGACTCGTACAAAGGCAAATACGCCATTGGCCGCATTACCCGCGGACAAGTCAAGGCCGGTGACCAAGTGTCACTTTGTAAAAAAGACGGCTCCATCACTAAAGCCAAGGTCGACCTAGTCTTCATGAGTCAGGGAGTTAGCAAATTTGAAGTTCCAAGTGCTGTGGCAGGTGATATTGTCCAATTAACAGGGATAGGAGACGCGCAGATTGGCGAAACCATCGCCGATGCCACTAACCCGGAAGCTTTGCCTGTGATCGAAGTTGAAGCACCCACACTCCGCATTTATCTGGGGCCAAACACTAGTCCTTTCAAGGGCACAGAGGGCGAATTCAACACTTCCCGCCAGATTAGCGAACGGCTCCAAAAAGAGCTCGAAACCAATGTCGGCCTGGACGTGCACGAAGACGGGATCGGCTTTACGGTGGCTGGCCGCGGCGAGCTACACTTAGGCGTACTGATCGAAACAATGCGCCGCGAGGGCTACGAATTTGAAGTTGGCCGCCCGCAAGTTGTCACTCACGAAGAGAACGGTCAAACCGTCGAGCCGGTCGAGGAGGTCATTATTGAAGTGCCTGCCGAACACGTTGGCACCGTGCAGATGGAGCTCGGACAACGCCGCGCCACACTTACAGAGCAATTCGCCAGCCCCAAAGGTGTCACGAAATTAATCTACGAAATGCCAACCCGGGCATTACTCGGTATGCGAAATATTCTCCTCACCAACACCAAAGGTACTATTGTCATGAATAGTCTGGTCACTGGGTATCAGCCGGTTGGTACGCCTCTGCAGCAATTGCGGAACGGCGTCTTAATCGCTTTTGAGGCTGGTGTTACCACACCTTATGCACTTGAGATGGCCGAAGAGCGCGGTGATCTGTTCATCGGCCCAGCCGAAAATGTCTACGCCGGCCAAATCGTCGGCCTCTACACCAGGCAAGAGGATCTGGAAATGAATGTTTGTAAGGCCAAGCACCTCACCAACATGCGTAGTAAATCATCCGACGGTACCGTCCAACTAACACCACCAACCATCCTGAGCCTGGAGCAGTGCCTGGACTTCATAGAAAACGATGAGTTACTAGAAGTAACACCCAAAAATCTCCGTCTGCGCAAGCGAGAACTCGACCCCAATAAACGCAAAAGACAAAATAAATAATCCTAGTGCTTGCATCTGGGGCAATCTGTCTGCACAATAGTGGCAATGACAGAGGTACACAAGCTCGCCATCATCGGTGACGGCCAACTTGGACGCATGACGGCAGAAGTCGCCATCCCGATGGGGCACGAAGTCTATGCCTTGGGCAGTGCCGGCGAGCGTAGTCCTGCGGCCATGGTTGGCGCCCAACAAGTAGAGGGCTACGTTATGAACGCTGCCGATATTCGACGTTTCGCCGAAATTGTCGGCAAAGAGGGCAGTGTGTTCACCCTGGACCTAGAACAAGTCAACGCCGATGCACTGGCTGGATTGAAAGCCGAAGGCTACCGTGTGGAACCATCACCAACCCAACTAAAAGTCATCCAAGATAAGTGGGAGATGAAACAACAACTGCGCGCCGCCGGCGTACCCGTGGTGCCGTTTATGCGACTGGACAATCCGGGAGATTACCGCGCAGCTCGTAACCAATTTGGCGCCGAACTAATGGTCAAGGCACGCTTTGGCAGCTTTGACGGACGTGGCAACCTGCATGCCAGTACCAGAGACAACTGGGACGATATCGTGCGCCACTTTACCGACAAGAAAACTGGCGAACTTGCCGGTCTGTATGTCGAACAATTTACACCTTTTGACCGCGAACTGGCAGTGGTTGGCGCGCGCGGTGTAGATAACCAAGTGGGTTTGTATCAACCATTTGAAACCAAACACCGCCTGAGTATTTGCCACACGGTGACCACGCCCGCAAATATCAACGCAGACATATCCGACCAAGCGATCAACCGTTTTCACGAAGTACTCAGACTAAATCGAGGCCTGGGAGTATTGGCGGTAGAAATGTTCGAATATAACGGTGAGATCTATGTGAATGAATACGCCCGACGAGTCCACAACTCTGGTCATGTGACTCAAGATGCGCACGAAACATCGCAGTTCAAGCTGCACCTACAGGCCATCCTTGGTCTTGAACTTGGTAGTACTGAACGCAAAGCCCGTGCCGCCGCCATGATCAACATCCTCGGAACCTACGACAACTCACTCACCGAAGCTATGCTCAGTGCCCAAGACTACGGCGACGGTAACGCCTGGCTACACCTCTACGACAAAGCCCCTCGCGCCGGCGAACCGCGTAAGATCGGTCACGTGAACGCCATCGGCAACAATGTAGCCGAAGCTCTCGCTAGCGCCCAAGCAATTCACGACGTTTTCGGCGACCCATACGCCGTCGCTGCATAATTCAGGTATACTCATAACCATGGCAAATTGGCGTGGGCATACGGTCGGTGGAGCATTACTCGGAGTGGCGTATGTGGGCGTGCTGGCCGCCGGACCAAACAGCCTCACCGAGCACACCCGAGGACTACTCAGCGACTGGCAACTACTGATTGGACTGATGGTCATCTGCGTACTTTTCGCACTCTGGCCAGATATCGATACTAATAGTAAGGGTCAAAACATCTTCTTTGGCATCGCCTTTGTAGCCGACATTTTACTGATCGTTAACGGTCGGTTGGAGGCAGCCGCGTACCTGGGATTAATCGCCATGACACCGATCATCGGCAAACACCGCGGCTGGACGCATACCAAACTTGCCATGATTCTGGTGCCGCTGCCCATCGTAGTTATTCCGTATTTATACCGCCCAGAAGTACTCCAGCCGGCCGCTCTGCTGTATGGTGCTGCGGTTGTAGGCTACTTCAGTCATCTGCTACTGGACGGTTTGATTTTTAAGCATTTTCGTATCAAGACCAGCGATCGCTCGTAAAATACTGTGCCCCTGCGACAGAAACAGGTATGATGAAACTAGTGAAGTTTGTAGCATGCGACCCCACGACGGCCATGGCCGAATTACACAGCAAACTCTCGGCTGCGCTGGCCGAGCACGACAATGTCCTGTGGCTGGTTTCGGGCGGCTCAAATGTCAAACCGTCCAAACACGTTTTGGATCAAACAAGCTCAGAGGATCGCCAAAAACTGACCATTGCGCTGGTCGACGAGCGTTTCGGCTCAGTTGGCCATGCTGAATCCAATTTTCAAAAATTCCAAGCCAGTGACTTCACACCCGAACCCGCAACGTTTATACCCGTTCTTCACGAAGGCTGGGATCTAGCCACAACGACAACCGCCTACAACCGCGTACTCGAAGAGTTGATCGGCAAAGCCGGAGCCGTCATCTGTCAGCTTGGTATTGGTAATGATTGTCACACGGCTGGAATTTTACCTCATGCGCCAGTCATCAATTCCCGGCAAGTCGTCGACAGTTACCAAGGGCCGGAGTTTCCTCGTATCACGTTGACATTTACCGGCTTAAAACGTCTTGAGGGTGCCATGGTGTTTGCCTTTGGCACCGACAAACTTGGCGCCTTAACCCAGCTGCGAGATACAAATACGGACCAATCGACGCAACCATGTCAAATCCTTAAGGACTTAGCTGATGTTACGATATATAATGATTCACTACAGGGGGAAGTATGAAAATAGCCGTTCATGGTTTGGGTCGTATGGGTATGCAGATTGCCCAGAAACTGGCCGAAAGTGATCACACCTTAATCGCACACAACCGCAGTAAAGATAAGGTTGACCATGCCGCCAGTTTTGGCGCTGTGGCAGCCTACGAGAAACAAGACGTGCTACATGCATTTGGCGATGATCAGGTCGCAATATGGCTCATGCTCCCGGCCGAGGTGGTCGATCAAGAAATCAGTGAATGGCTGCAAGTGGTGCCACAAGGCACGATTTTTATTGACGGTGGTAATTCTGATTTTAGACTGACAAAACAGCTCAACCAACGACTGAAAGACGCTGGCATGCACCTGGCTGATGTTGGTACCAGCGGAGGCGTGTGGGGCTATCAAAACGGCTTTTGTATGATGGCGGGCGCTGACGATCAGTCAACGTTCCAGGCAGTTGAACCGGCCCTACAGGTACTAGCGGCACCATCAGGCGCTTATCACCATTTTGGTCCGAGTGGTGCCGGCCACTTTGTCAAAATGACCCACAACGCAATTGAATACGGCATGATGGAAAGTCTTGCCGAGGGCTACAACGTACTCAAGAATGGGCCATACCAAGACTTGGATCTGGCAGCAGCCGGCGACGTCTGGCAACATCACAGCGTCATCACGAGCTGGCTCAACGAACTAGCTACCGATTCGCTCAAAGAAAGTCCCGACCTGGACGGCATCGATGGCTTTGTGGCCGAAAATGGTGAAGCTCGCTGGACGTTGGAAGTTGCCAAGGAGATGAACCTACCAACGCCGAGCATCCAGGCGGCTTTTGACGTACGACTACGCTCTCAACAGGGAGAAACGAACTTTTCGACAAAACTTCTCGCAGCGATGCGAAACAAATTTGGTGGGCACCAACTAAACAAAGACTCATGAAACACGACGACAAACCGACGATTTTCGTCATTTTTGGCATTACTGGTGATTTAGCGCACCGCAGATTATTGCCAGCCCTCTATCACTTATTCAAAGATGATTCGTTGCACGACAAAACTACCATCCTTGGCCTCAGCAGAAGAGAAATTACCCCAGACCAGCTGCTAGAAAAAGTAGAACTTTGCGTGTTGGAAAAAGACAACGTCTGCGATCCCGAGGTCATGGCACGATTTCGTAACGCTCTACAGATGATGCAACTCAATCCAACCGAACCTGATGACTACGGCCGACTACGTGAAAGATTAGATCAGATCGAGACAGTGCAGGGCCACTGCGCCCATCGCCTGTTCTATTTATCGATACCGCCGGCCGTTTACCGTAATGTCGTCGATAACCTGGGGCAGCAAGGCTTGTCGAGCTCCTGCCAACATGGCGACAACAAGAGCTCAATCTTAGTTGAAAAACCATTCGGTTTCAATCTGGAATCTGCCCAGCAACTGATATCGGAAACTAACCAATTCTTTGATGAGTCTCAGATCTACCGCATCGACCATTATTTAGCCAAGGAAACCGCTCAGAACATCCTGACGTTTCGACGCAGCAACCCCATGTTTACAAGTATTTGGAATAGTAAACACGTCAGCGACATCGAGGTGCTCACCAGCGAAACACTTGACGTAAAAGGTCGCGGTGCTTTTTACGACGAAGTGGGTGCATTGCGCGACCAAATCCAGAGTCATTCGATGCAACTCTTAGCACTGGCCACACTCAACATTCCCGATGAACTAGACGAGGCAAGCTTGCACGATGCCAAGCGCCAACTTTTTAGCTCCATCGAACCGGTCAATGATGTCCATCGGCAAGTCCAGCGAGGCCAATACAAAGGCTACGTGCAGGACGTCGAACGGGACACATCCACCACCGAGTCATACGTTTCGCTTAGTCTACACATCCACAACGAACGTTGGCAAGGCACCAGGATTCGCTTGGCTACGGGCAAAAAATTGGCGCGGAAGAGCTCCATGGTACGGCTCACCTTCAAGGAGCCTGGCAACCATGACGTCAAAAATATGTTAACGTTTCGCTTGCAGCCCAACGAAGGCATCGACATCACCCTGCAGGCCAAAAGAGTGGGTCTGGAAGACGCCACCGAACCCGCTTGGCTCAATTTTGACTACTCGGCCGCGGCGCACCCGGACGCCTACGAACGCGTTCTGATTGACGCCATTCGTGGAGACCACATGCTCTTCGCGAGTAGTGATGAAATCATAGCTACCTGGAAGGTGCTACAGCCCGTGCTTGATGCTTGGCAAGCGGGATCCGAGGATCTGATTCGCTACGAGCCAGGCGAGGATCTGATCTCTTAATGAACACCATCGATCTGTTGATCGTCGTATTCGTGATTGTCGCCATTGTTCGTGGCCGAGAAGTCGGTTTTGCGCAACAGTTCCTGTCCACGGTCGGCTTTTTCGGGGGATTGTTGATTGGTGCACTCCTCCAGCCCCACACTGTCTCACTCGTAAGTGGTGATGTCTCAAAATCGGTAATTACCCTGATCACGACACTTGGCTGCGCCTTGATCGGCATGGCTCTCGGTGAACACTTCGGCATCAAGATAAAACACAAAATAATCCGTGGTAGCGCCAACAAATACGACAATGCCTTTGGGTCGGTTATCGCGGTCGTCTCGCTACTCTTAGTAATTTGGCTGATGGCCAGCGTCATTGCGACGTTACCGGCTGGCCCCTTGCAGCAAACTGTCAAAAATTCACGAATCGTATCCTCTCTGAATAGCCACTTACCGGCTGCACCCGGTGTCATCGCACGCCTCAGTAGCCTGATTGACCCCAATGGCTTTCCGCAAGTATTCACTGGCCGTGAGCCAACACCAGACATTGGCAATTACACTCCGTCACTGCAGGGCTTTGACAACGCTATCGCCCTGACAAAAAAATCAGTCGTCAAGCTTGAGGGCAAGGGATGTGGCGGCCTGGTTGAAGGCTCCGGCTTCGTCGTCGGCAGTAACCTGGTTGCAACCAACGCTCACGTGATTGCCGGTATTCAAGAACCGTACGTTATTGATGCCAACGGCACTCACAAAGCCACACCCGTGTGGTTTGATCCAGATCTGGATTTTGCAGTCGTCAGAGTAGGTGGCTTAGCAGGTAAACCCCTCAGTTTTTACACTAACGAGTTGGATAAGGGCACTAGTCAGGCGATCATGGGCCATCCTGGCGGCGGCAAGCTGGACGCCGAGAGCGCAGCCATACTTGATCGCTTCACAGCGATTGGTCGTAATATCTACGGACAAGGTAAGACCGCGCGAGATGTCTACGAGGTAAAAGCCCACATCATCCCCGGAAACTCGGGTGGGCCAATGATCGACAAGCAGGGCAGGGTCACCGGAGTCGTGTTCGCGCAGTCAACCACCTATCAAAATGTCGGCTACACGCTAACTGCCCAGAAGGTCAAAAAAGAGGTCAAGCAAGCGCAGCAACAAAACCAACGCGTCGGCACAGGTACGTGTGCAGAGTAAGCCGTGTATACTTGAGTGTAAGATGGCAAAAGCAACAAAAAAACCAGCAGGGAAGGTTAGGTCACTTGAGAAGCCTATGGCCTATTTGCTGACCGTTGGTGGGGCAGTAGGCCTGCTCGCTTCGATGATTCTGAGCGTCGACAAACTGAATCTGCTCAAAAACCCACACCTGCAGCTAAACTGTGACCTGAACCCGGTCGTTAGCTGCGGCAGTGTCATGCAGTCCGCTCAGGCATCGATAGCCGGTATTCCAAACTCGTTCTTTGGGATTGCGACGTTTGCCGCCCTAATGGCTATCGGCGCAGGCATGCTGGCGGGGGCCACATACAAGCGCTGGTTCTGGTTGGCACTCGAAGGTGGTATGCTGGCTGGTTTAGTCTTTGCGCTTTGGTTGTTTTTCCAAAGCATGTATCGCATTAAAGCTCTCTGTCCGTACTGCCTGACGACGGACGTGGTCGTGATAACGCTACTGTGGTACAACTCGCTCTTTTTGCTAGAGCAAGGCCATATTAAAGTCAAAGGCGCGTGGGCAACGGCTGCCAACTTTGCACGACGACACCACTTAGACATCCTGGTAGTTATTTTCCTAGTCATGATTGCCGAGATCCTACACAACTTCTGGTACTACTACGGTCAGTTTTTCTCGTAGTGTTGTATACTAAAGCGTAAGCGTCATTACCCCAAAACAAACAAGATGGCAAAACGCACTGATTATCTGAAAAAAAGCGCTGAGGCGCCCGCTGTATTACTCGACCGAACCGTCGTTACAACAGAGGCGTTAGCTTCGTCGTTGCCCAAAAACAAGCTCGCTAAGAAGTCCAAAGACTATTGGCATATGCTGGGGCCGGGGCTAACCACCGGCGCTTCCGACGACGACCCGTCTGGTATCGCCACATACAGTCAAACCGGCGCCATGTCCGGCTACAAGCTGCTGTGGACCAGTGTTTTTACTTTTCCCTTGATGGGCATCGTGCAGGAAATGTGCGCCCGCATCGGCCTGGTGACGGGCAGGGGGCTGGCGGGTAATATTCGCATACACTTCCCGAAACGCATTCTTTATTTTTCAGCACTGTTACTCTTTGTCGCCAATACCATCAACATCGGGGCCGACCTGGGTGCCATGGCCGAAGCAACACGTCTACTCAATCCTAACTTCAATTTCTACGCGCTCGTAATCGGCTTCACCGTCTTTAGTCTTGGTTTGCAGATTTTTACCCCTTATGTACGCTACGCCAAATACCTCAAATGGCTGGCACTAGTGCTGTTTAGCTATGTCGCATCGGCACTGATGGCGGGCCTTGATTGGCATACTATTTTGCACCACGCCTATGTCCCGACCTTCCACTGGACCAAAGAGGAGATCATTATCATTTGTGCCATCCTTGGTACCACCATTTCGCCATACCTGTTCTTTTGGCAAACTTCCCAGGAAGTTGAGGAAAAGATTCTACAGGGCAAGACGACACTGCGCCTACGCAGTACGGCTGTACCGAGAAGTGATATGCGCAGTATGCGCGTTGATGTTTGGACCGGCATGTTCCTGAGTAATGCTGTTATGTTCTTCATCATTGCCGCTTGTGGCGGCATCTTGTACACCAACGGTATCACTGAGATAACGTCGGCCGCGCAGGCAGCCGAAGCGTTGCGACCGTTTGCCGGCAATGCCACGTTCTTTCTATTCTCAATCGGCATCATTGGCACGGGTCTCTTGGCCATACCCGTATTGGCCGGCAGTAGCAGCTACGTTGTGGCCGAGAGCTTTCGTTGGCGCGAAGGCCTCTACAACAAGCTCGGCAAGGCCTATGCATTTTACGGTGTCATTATCATTTCTATGTTAGTCGGCATGGCCATGAATTTCCTAGGCATTGACCCTATCAAAGCCTTGATCTATGCCGCACTAGCTAATGCTTTCGTCGCACCGATCATCCTGTTCTTGATCGTGAAACTAGCCAGTGACAAAAAGATAATGGGCCGGTGGAAAAACAGCTGGTTCTCGTCCAGCATCGGCTATCTAACCACCGCTGCCATGACAGTCTCTGGCGTCGCTGCTGTTATTGCCCTCCTGTAGGGCCTTATCTATCCCCGCTAGAAGGCCTCTGTGACGCATCTACGAGCCCTAGGACAGGCTTTAACCCCGGAGCAGTCAGTAAGACTACTCTGAACGGAGCGCCTCAATAGGGTCCTTGCGCGCGGCCTTGATGGCAGGAATTGAGCCAAAGAGCGTACCGACCGCTAAGGTTACCACAAAGGTGAGGCCGATCATCGGCCAGGATATGACTGGTTCCAGCGTTGAAAAAAGCTTCACCAGATAGATGATGCCGATCGACACAACCGTGCCAATAAACCAACCTACTATGCTCAGGATGAGCGCCTCTGACATGAACTGGATCAATATCTGTCGATTGGTTGCGCCGACTGCCTTACGAATACCGATCTCATGTAAAC
>JAGQNT010000212.1 GCA_020427965.1 Candidatus Saccharimonadota bacterium
CCTTCAGTTCCTTGCGGAGGGTACGCAGGCCGAGATGGCCCGCGCTATCAACCGGAAGTGAATGAGCGCAAGGTGGGTGGGCACCGGAACGCCCACTCATAAAGACCCCACGCTTGTCGTGTGGGGTCTTTTTTTACCTATGAGGTGAATATGCCGCCGACCGGTGAACGTAGACCCATTGACACACCTGACATAGATCGTGTCAGCTTTGGTGTGGCGCTAATGGTGCACGACAAGTACGAGTCGCTAACATGCGACAGGTCAAATCAACAAATCTACAGGGCCCTGAGATTGCTCGGTGTCACCGGGTTCGCGTACTTCTACACCTGGCTACTCACCCCGAAGGGAGTTGTACCGCGTGTGGTGCGTAAAATACCGACACTCAACCCAGTCGCGCACCCAACACTTCATCGTGCTACCGGTATTGACGTGTTCCTGATGAAAGGTACGTACCGACACCAGCGTGACCTAATCGAGCGTGTTGGGTTGGTGAAGCTGTGGGAGCAGCTACCTTACGCTTCCGATTCCAGCTACACGATTGGATACAGGTCTTTACAGTCCGCACGCAGTGGGTTGCGAGATCGCCTGCGTAAGCAGCTGTTCGTGCCTATATCCAACTACGTACCGTTTGACATACGAGTCTCACAAACGAACCATGTCATGCGTGCACACGCCTTCAACTGGGTAACGGAGCGTGTTGTCCCTCCCCTGGAAATCGACCCCGTATACTGCAACACCCTCTACTCGTTGCGTCCGCTGTTCGACCCCAGTCAAGCCAATTACCTCGACATGTTCATGTGAAAGGAGTGGGGCATAAATACGTATCTAGATCTCAAACCAGCGAAGGTAAACGCACAGGACTACTGGCTGGGTTTCAGCTTCGACTTTGTCGTGCCACTTTGGTTGAGTGCGGTGTGTCGCGTGTACAGCGAGTCCGGGTCAACTAGTCCATTTAGTTGGGCTACGTGGAGGTGGCTACTGGCAGAGAAGCGCGCAATACCGACCCGAGATCTATGGCGTGCCGACTACTTCATGCAGTTGCCGTACGTACTCGATTGGAATCGCATGGAGTACTACTACAAGTCAGCAAGGCACTTGTCTGATAACTGCAAGACAGTCGACGTCAAAGACTTGACGATGGACGAGCGTTTTCATCGGCATGTCTACGTAACTGCCTCACACGTGGCTCCCAGTCCACGACAGTCCGCGTGGGGTCGACAGCAGATGTGGCCGATCGTTGCACTAAACGTGTTCAGTAAACTACACCCAACACCTGACCAAATGACCACACTACTGGAGACCCTGACACATGACTAAGAAGCCGTTCCGTGTCGCAGTCCCGTACGGCGCTAGAAGTCGGGTCGAGTTACACCAACCCAACGTGTTCCTCAAGGACAGCCTGCCCGATGTCGCTGTGTTGTACCAGTTGTACAACACGTGGCGGCTCAAGATCAACCCCAGCCCGTTTGCTGGTCCGCATATTGAGTTCGAAGTGCTTGGCGCCACTACCACACGCTACCCGTTCGATATGCACATGTTTATACACAAATCCAAACACTTCTCGTGCTTCGACGTGCTGGATCCCCATATTCTGGCCATGCTAAGTGTCGCATTTGGTCTCGACACGACATCAAGTGCATTCGACAGTGACCGTTGCTCGGCTGGAATAGAGTGGGTGTTGGACCTCTTCCGTGACCCGGGTCTGGCGGACAACCAGGTACTCCACACCGCAGGTGTCGATCGCTACTCCACTTGGAATGGAAAACAGTGGCATCTACGCTGTGACTTCCAGATAGCCTTTAGCCAGATACGGTTTATGGTGTCAGATCAGATTCGACGCACACCCTTGGTGTCTAATCAACGGTTGTTCGGCTCACCTTGGGTCGTCGGACGTTTCCACTGGCACTACCGACACTACAGAGACGGACATTCACACATCATCGACATGGCTGCTGCACTGGGGTCCTGATGCAACTGGATTGGCGCTTAGCGTGTTTCACCTTGATCGACAACTTTGGTATTAGCGCATTCATGCGCAACATAAACTGCAACGATCGACTAGTGCTCTGTGTCGGCACACAAAGACCGCCTGTTCAAATTTTCCCCGTCGACAGATTTGGTGTTAACACACGTTGGGACGTCGTGTACCCCGCGTCGCACAGGTGGTACACCCCGTTTGACATCTCGACCGACCAGCGCGCGATGCGATTGGCCTGGTGGATGCCGAAGCTCATCTATGCCGTGAAGGAACACCTGGTACTGGGCGCGTCAGTACGACGTGCCGCGCACAAACAAGAACAGCTGTACACTGTCAGTTCGCCGTTCAGCACTATTAACCGGGACCTGCACGACAGGTTGTATTACGCCACTCACTACGCAGCCGTAACTACACGGACATTACACCGGCTACCGTCTGTGCTGGTGTGGCACATTCTAAGAAGTGAGGTATTGGACGCCGTATACGGTTTCTCTGTGCGCGACACTGACCCCAGTTCACTCTACTACAGTGCGCGCCCCTTCAATACCATGAGGAACCAGATGCACCCATATCCATCAATCAAAGTCTTCAACTTCAACACCGCGCAGACAAAGGAGCTTGATCGGACGTGACAAAGATAAACTCAGTGGCCTACGGTCTGCGATACGGGAATCAGCTGGATAGAAAGCAGTGCTTCACGTACGCACCCAGTATCAGAACACACATACCGCGGTTCGCATCGGCCGGGTCGTTGCAGAGTGGGTCAGAAATC
>JAGQNT010000213.1 GCA_020427965.1 Candidatus Saccharimonadota bacterium
GGCATCCCCATGCGCACTCTGACCCGCAGCTTCAACGGCATGACCAGCATCGCCTTGGCTCTGGCCGTCCTGGCCATGGTCTACTTCTTCGTCATCGCGCCGATCTGGCAGATGGCCCAGCAGTCGATGAACCCGCAGCTGTACCCCTGCGGTACCAACCACGTCATGACCTGCGACAAGCAGTAGAACAGGAGGCACATCGTGAAGCTCTTGCGAGAGACGCTGATCTTGGTCGGCATCGTGGCAGTTGCCCTCGTGGTACTCGGACTGGTCGATCTGGCCATCCGCAACCACGTCACCTAGGTGACCACATGGCACATGACCGGCAGAGAGGGTATCGGAGCCTATCATTTGTAGGCTTTCCTACATCTGTTATCTCCCGTATCTTGTCTGCTTGTCATGTTCCACCCCTTATGCCCATTCGCCCAGCCGGGCGTTTTTTGTTGCCCAAGGCCCAGCAGTGCTAGACTGATACTCATGAAGCTTATGATTTGGCTCGGCATCACCATTGGTGGCCTTATCGGTAGCTGGATCGGCGCCTGGCCTGATCACGGCAACTACCTCGGCGGCTGGAGCCTGCTGGGTGGCGCTATCGGTTCGTTTGTCGGCCTCTGGGCCGGCTACCAGCTCGGGAAGCGCATTAGTGGCTAACTTGCATTCAACGCATAAATGCCGTAGGCTCATACCATTTGTAACAATATATAAGGAACAGCATCAGCACCAACGCCCATGGCCAAGAACCTCGTTATCGTAGAAAGTCCCGCCAAAGCGAAAACTATTGAGAAATATCTCGGCAAAGACTACGTCGTCAAGAGTAGTATGGGCCATATTCGTGGCATTCCGAGTAAGAGTGGTAGTGTCGACGTGGCCAAAAAATACGCACCCACATACGAAGTTGACCCCGCTAAATCCAAGGTTATCGCCGAACTCAAAAAGGACGCCAAAACCGCCAAAACCGTCTGGCTAGCAAGCGATGAGGACCGCGAAGGCGAGGCCATAGCCTGGCATCTGTCCGAAGTGCTCAAACTTGATCCAAAATCCACCAAACGCATCGTCTTTCACGAGATAACGCAATCCGCACTCGAACACGCCATCGAAAACCCGCGCACCATTGATATACCGCTGGTACATGCTCAGCAAGCCCGCCAGACGCTAGACTACCTTGTCGGTTTTGAGCTTAGCCCAGTCTTATGGCGCAAAGTACGACCCCAGTTGAGCGCCGGTCGTGTGCAGTCCGTCGCCGTTCGCTTGATCGTTGAACGTGAGCGAGAAATCGAAGCCCACGAAGTCGAATCCACCTTCAAACTAACGGCTGTTTTCAAACTCAAAGATGGCACCGAACTGCCAGCGGAATCACCGGTGAAATACAAAGATGCCAAAGCCGTCCATAAGGTGTTAGAAGACTTTGCCAAAGCCGGTTTCCAGATTGCCACGGTTGACCAAAAACCGGGCACGCGCAACCCTAGTGCGCCATTTACCACCAGTACATTGCAGCAGGAAGCCAGCAACAAACTGGGCTACAGCCCACGCCTAACCATGCAGCTCGCGCAGCGCCTCTACGAAGCTGGACATATTACCTACATGCGTACCGACTCACTCAACCTGTCCAACCAAGCACTGGGAGCCATGACAGACTACATCAAGAAGGAATATGGTGAGAAATACCACCAATTCCGCACCTTTAAAACCAAGTCTGCCGGTGCCCAGGAAGCTCACGAGGCCATCAGACCAACAAACGTCAGCCACACGACCGAAGGCGCAGATGACCAGCAAAAACGCCTCTACGGGCTTATATGGCGGCGTACAGTGGCTTCGCAGATGGCACCCGCCCAGCTAGAAAAGACTGTCGTGACGATTTCAGCCGACAACACCAAGGAAACACTTGAGGCCAAAGGTGAAATGATCCTGTTTGATGGTTTCCTGAAAGTCTACGGACGCAGCAAAGAAGACGTCCTACTCCCAGAAGTCAAAAGTGGTGACACTCTAACATTAATCAGCGCTGACGCCATCGAGAACCTCAGTCGTGGACCAGCCCGCTATACCGAGGCGTCGCTGGTGCGCCAGCTAGAGGAGATGGGCATTGGCCGGCCGAGTACCTATGCCAGCACCATCAGTACTATCCAGAGCAGGGGGTATGTTGAACGGGGAGACATCGAGGGCAACGAACGCGACATTATCCATCTAACGCTCAAAACCGGTAAGATCACCGAAGAGACCGAAAAATTCCTGTACGGTCGTGACAGCAACAAATTATTCCCAACCGATACCGGCAAAGTCGTGACGGATTTCTTGGTCAAGCACTTTGCTGAGGTCATGGACTACGATTTCACGAAAGATATCGAAGAGGAACTGGATGACATCGCCGAGAAAAAGAAAGACCGCGTCCAGGTACTAGACGACTTTTATAAGCCATTTCACAAGCTGGTCGAGGCCAGTGCTGACATCAGCCGCGCCGAAGCCACGCAAACTCGCCACATCGGTGACGACCCCGCCAGCGGACTGCCGATTTATGCTCGTTTTGGCCGCTACGGCCCTATGTTGCAAAAGGGCGAATCTGGTGAAGATGACGACCCCAAGCCAACCTTTGCACCACTGCCAAAGGGCAGCACCATCGAGAACGTCACGCTAGAACAAGCCCTCGAGGCCTTCAAATTGCCACGCATCGTCGGTCAAACAGAGGACGGCTACGAGATGAAAGCCGCCATCGGCCGCTTTGGCCCGTACGTATTGGTAAATTCGTTGTTTGTGAGCATCAAACCTCCGCTGGATCCATTTACCATAACAGAGGCGGAAGCCCGGGAATTGTATATCGCAAAGGTTAAAGCCGAGGCCGAAAAGAACATTTCTGACTTCGGCGAGGGCATTCGCGTACTCAATGGTCGCTACGGCCCCTATGTCACCGATGGCAAAAAGAACGCCAAAATACCAAAAGAAACTGATCCAAAACAGATTACTAAGGAACAAGCCGTCAAAATGCTGGCCGAAGCGCCCGACAAACCAAAGCGCTTCAGGCGTCGCAAACCATAATTTGCGTAAATAACAGGGTAGGGTATGATTATATTTTTACAACACATCCTGTGCCATGTCGTCATAATTGTGCTACAATAGGCTCAGAACAAAATGTGTTTGACTTTTGAAATCATACGTTTTATAATTATTCAAAAGTAAAGAATTAACAGATAGGACCAACGAGACTATGGCTGAGCCTACTACAACTGGCAAGCTTGCTACCGAGCAAGTTGTCAACGACATTCTAGCTACGATTGATCGCGAACGAGAACGCGAGATTGTTTCACGTCGCTTTGGTCTGTTTGATCGCAAAGAAACCCTAGAACAGATTGGCGAATTGCTGGGTATTACCCGTGAACGCGTTCGTCAGTTGGAGAAATCTGTTGTTACCCGACTAAAGACGGCAGCAGAGCAGGGCGAGCTACCTCACATGGCCGATGTACAGGACAGCCTAGTAGAGGCACTGCGGGAGTTGGGGCATGTCGCTCGTGTCAACGAGTTAAGTGCCGTCTTGACAAAGGAAAACACCAAATTTGACCAGGCTAGGGTAGCTTTCCTGGCACAATTAGCGCCAAAGTTAGCCGTTGTCAATGATGACGACCACTACCACCACAGCGTCGCAGTCATGGAAAAGCACGACGAGAAAGCCCTCAAGGGCCTCGTACAGAAGCTAATCGACACCGTCAAAGGCATTGGCGAGCCAAAGCCAATTGATCACATCGCCAAAGAGGCCGGCATGGAAGATCCAAGCCACGCTGCTGCAGTTGCCAGCACGAGCAAACACCTCGCAACACTGAACGACCAGTGGGGCCTCATGAAATGGCCCATAGTCAACCCCAAGAACATCCGGGACAAGATCTATGTTGTCCTCAAGCAAGACGGCAAGCAAATGCACTTCAACGACATTGCCAAGGCTATTAAAGATTCTGAATTCAAGCGCAAGGATGTGACTACACAGGCGATCCACAACGAACTTATTAAAGACAAGCGTTTCGTGCTGATTGGCCGTGGCATCTACGCCCTGAAAGAATGGGGCTACGAAAAGGGCACTGTTGCCGATGTTATTGCTGAAGTTCTCAAGAAGGCCAACGAACCACTCCACCGCGACGAAATCGTTAAGCGTGTTCTGAAGAGCCGCTACGTCAAAGAAACGACGATCCTGTTAAACCTACAGGGCAAGCCACAGTTCAAGCGCGTCGCCAAAGCCACCTATACCCTCGACCCAGAACAGGCCTAATACGGTGGTTGTCGAGGAAGAAGGCGCTCGAGCAACCAACGAACCTGATCATAGTGCAGAAGTGATTGCTAGTCACGTAGCTTCTGTTTTAGAGACCTATCACGGCCAAATGATAACCGACGGATTAACGGAAGCCGTCCGACATAGTGTGGCTGCAAGAATCGGCGGCCTAATGGGGGTCAGGGATATCGCTGAATTGCTTGGCGTTACCCCTCAAAGAACAGGTCAGCTACTAGCCCCACCCCAAGAGGGCAGTAGGAGGGCAAATCCTCCAAGCCCTATTGCACGCCTACGAGCTACGCCCGTCTGGCTAAGAACAGACATAGAGGACTACATGCGACGACGGCAACAATAAACACTCCAAACACACAGTCAGTAAACATTTTACGAACGTTCGTAATATCAAACAAAATACGAACAAACAAATGGCCAGGGCTTAGGCAGTGGAATTTATTAATACCAAACAATGTGGGGCAGTTGCAATAAACGCGCAGCAAAACGACAGGCCACATGAATAAAACGCGGGCGTTGAAGCCGGGCAAGAACACAACCCGAGCCACACACATGACGTCGCACATTGTATATTTTGCGACACGAATATTCGAAATAAAGATGAGTATGGATACCCCTACTAACAGGGGAGTTTTTATGATTTTTGCCAAAAATGCCTGCAAGACTGTCGTGCGCGCACTTTGCTGCACAATTACTGTATGGACACCTCGCACGCACACTGAGAGCACCTTAGTCACGGGCCTAGTGTCTGGCTATCTCCTCCAAACGCTACTGTGAGATTTGCTACAATTTGACTTTTCCACAGCTATGTCGTGAAAACATTTGCTTTTTTCACTTAACTATTTCAAAATTTGCAACTGCCCCACTTTCCTGCTCTTGTATAAAAAAATTGCTTTTTGCCCTTCCTGCTTGTGTTATATGTTTTTTCTATTCTCATTCAGTTGTAATATATATGAACATTTTGCGAACTAGGATAGAGGAGCGGCGGGGGGTTTATCCGTAAAACCAGCCCAACAGACTATTTGTAATAGGCCCTGCCCAACAGCCTTACATCGATGTATTTACTGGGGCTTTTACCCTGCGCGTCTAACTGCTGCCGCACTGCCAACAGTGCCCCTACCTGCTGCATAGGGCCACCTTCGTGCAAGTTAAACTTTACGTAATACGATTGACCGTAAAGATAGACGTCTAACTCTCTGCTACCCTGGGGGAGGGTCAGCTTACTGACTGCCACATTAGCTTGCCTAAGCTGATAAAGAACAGAGGTCACAAAGCGTACATCAGCCGATGACATAGCCACTTCGCCCTGGGATAACTGTAGGCCGCTTTCATCCGTTACTGTGGGCAACTTACTGACAACCGACGAATCCACTTGGGCAGCATCGGCTAAGGCACGGCCCTTTTCGTCGACTAGAAACGCTTGGCCACTGGCATTGACTAAAATAAGCTGGGGTTCGGTCAGCTGTAGGTATACAATGGGGCGCTGACCCACAAGCGGTAGCTCTATTGAGGCGTCGGCAATTTCGGGATATTCCGTCTGAAGTTGTTGGCCAATCGACCGCGTATTAATAGTCAACTTGTTGGTGTTTGTCCAAGACCGCTTCATGATCTGCTCGGTCGCCACCTGATAGTCTGTAGCCGAGTGGAGTTGAATGGTATCTGATTCGTTCAGCAGCTGCACTCGCGGCTGCATAGTGACCTGAACAGAGGTAATAAACAACAAAAATAATGCCAGTAGAGCAACTATCGCACCAAATCTCTGCGCCACGTACTTGAGGGTGTCCCTTTTAGGTTTCATAGCGAAACGGCCGGGTTGTCGGTTGGTGCCGGGTTGCGGGGTCGTGGAGCGTTGGCTGTAATACGAAAAAGCCTGCGGGCGACTAGCATGACCACTGGCTGGGCGACGACTGACGGGTGGTTTTTGTTTTTTGAATTTCACGTTGCCTTACTCGCTCCGTTTTGCTACCTCGAGCAGTATCGCGGTTAGCTCTTCTGTGGCATGTGGGTGTGCCAGTTTATGTAGATTTGCGGCCAGCGTCCGCCGCGTCGATGCATCATTCAGGAGTGTTGAAATGGTTGAATACACCAGTGGCAAATCGGTCGATAGACTGTCATCACTAACGAGCATGGCTGCCTCTGTTTTTTGCAATACTTCAGCATTTTTCAACTGATGGCCTCCTGTTAACAGTGGGTTTGGCACAAGGATGGTTGCCTTCCCTTGCATGGCGATCTCTGCAATGTAAGTCGCACCGGCTCGCATAATAACAACGTCAGCCGCCCCACTGTAATGATGGATGTCTGGCGCAAAACCAAGCACCACTACCCTGCTCTGTTGATCTGCCTCTAGGCGGTCAGTGTACAGCTGTTCGACCTCGGCCTGATTACTGCGACCAGCCTGATGGATGATATGGAGGTTATCAAATTCTTGTAATAACTGCTGAGCAACAGAGGTAATCGCCAGATTTAGTCGTTGGGCACCCAGTCCCCCGCCCGCCACAAACAGTACCCTGCCCCCATCAGTAATACCAAGTTTCCGCTGGTAGTCGACTTGTTGTTTACGAGTTACTAACTGAAACTCAGGTCTGAGCGGCACGCCAACCGTGACAGTTTTGGATTGCGGGTAGCTATACAGCTCTTTCGGAAGTGCGACGGCGTGTTTCGAAGCCCAACGAGCAACAATCCGGTTTGAGAGGCCTGGAATGGCGTCAGAATCATGCGTGACGTATGGGATGCGCCGCAGTGCGGCCATCAGTCCAACCGGTACACCAACAAAGCCACCCTTAATAAAGACGACTGATGGCTTCAGTCTGCCTAGTAGCCAGTACGACTGCCATATGCCACGCAGAACCCGAAAGGCATCCCGCACGTTCAGTGCCATCGTCTTTAGATCCAGGATCTGCCGCCAGCCCTCGCCATGATAGCGACGAAACTTACCGGCAGAAACAGCGTAGTGACCATCAATGGCGGGCTCCTTGTGTACAATGTCGGCCAAGTTGTCGCCCTTTTGACCGATATAGACAACTTGTATGTCGGGTTCGCTAGCCTTAAGCGCCTGAGCGACGGCAAGTACGGGTGTAATATGTCCCCCCGAGCCCGCCCCAGTTACCACAATGGTCATGTTCGCCTCCGCCTGCCCTCAAGGGGCGATGTGAAGTTAGTATAGCGCGATATCTGGAAGACAATCCCGACTGCAGCCGACGCAAACACGACACTCGTGCCACCGTAGCTAATGAATGGCAATGTGATGCCCTTTAGTGGCAATAGACCCAGCATGGCACCAATATTGATGAATGCTTGCACACTCAGCCAGGTCAAAATGCCAACCACAAGTAGCCGGCTGAATTCGTCAGGCACGCGCTCTGCTACCAATTTGAGACGATAGAAGAACGCAATGAGCACACCCAAAAGGCTGACACTGCCAATAAAACCGAATTTTTCGGCATATATCGCAAAAATTGAATCGTTGGCAGCCTCCGGCAAGTATCCGTAGGCCTGTACGCTTTTCCCAAGCCCAAGTCCAAACATGCCACCAGAGCCCACCGCAATCAGCGCCTGACAAGCCTGATAGCCGCTATCCAAACAGTGGGATTCAGGTTCGGTAAATGCCAGCAGACGTTCACGGCGATATGGCACTGCCGCAACTGCCAGTGTGACACCGATCGCGATAATGCCTAGCACCATCAAGGCACGTTTCATCGGCAAACCCGCTACAAAGGCCATCACGCCCATTATGGCCACAATGACGCCCGTAGAGCCTAAATCACTCTGGACTCCCGCCACAAAGAGCCCTACGACGCCCAGGACGATCAACAAAGGCTTCAGGGTGCGTTGAACGTCTGCCATAGTACCTTCGTGAGCGCGCTGGGTCAAAAACCCCGCCAGCCACACCAGCAATGCGAACTTCAATAATTCCACCGACTGAAACGAGAAGCTACCCAGGCGTACCCAACGATGCGCGGGATAGTGCGGATTGACGGGCATGATGATCGCTAGGAGTGTTGCCACGGCGGCCACTATCAATAAACTTCGGCTAACCTGCCTCCAGACACCAACTGGTAACCGCGACGTAACGGCAAATGCCACCAAACTGAGTGCTATGGCAATCAACTGCTTGGTAACAAAATAACTATTACTGACTCCCGATGATTTGGCGAGAGCTGGGCTAATAGCATAGACAATAATCAGACCAATACCGAGCATGGTGACCATTAGTATCAGCAGCCAGTAATCGGGTCGGTGACGACGTGCGCCAGCTAGGACGCTATCACCACTGTTATTTCGTAGTGTGCTTCCCCGCCGGCCCCGGGAGTTGTACGCGCCGGGACGCATTAGCTATACCGCCCTACCAGGAATAGAATCAAACCCAAAATACCCGCGATTTGCCCTAGTATCCAGAACCGCATCGTGACTTTGGTTTCGGGCCAGCCAATCGCTTCGAAGTGATGATGAATCGGCGACGAGAGGAAGACTTTTTTGCCGCCACGTAGCTTTTTGGACAATCGGTTAACAATCACCGAGCCAGTTTCCATGACATAGACCGCGCCAATCACCGGCAGCACGTAAATAGTATCTGTTTGCATGGCGATGACACCTAACGCCGTCCCTAGTGCAAACGCGCCAACGTCGCCCATAAAGAACCGAGCTGGCGCAATGTTAAACCAGGTGTAACTGAGGAGTGCTCCCACCACTGTTATACAGAAGCCAGCCAACGCGTAACGACCTTCGACGGCTGCAATCATGGCATAGGTTGTAAACGAGGTAACCAGTAATCCACCAGCCAGTCCGTCCAGCCCATCGGTGATATTCACCGAGTTGGCCGTAGCCATAACGACCAGCCAGAAAATCGCGATGATACCGACGCCAACATAGACCTGGTCAAACCCAGGCACGTAGATATGGGTGATGTCTAACTTATTCCAGAACCACCAACCCCCCGCCAACGCCAAGGCGCTGTACAGCAAAAACTTCAACTTGGCCTGCATGCCCGCAACACCCTTACCGGTACTCTTGATATTAAGAAAATCATCCGTCAGTCCAATCGCCCCAGCGCCGAGTAGTCCCGCCAATGGTAGCCATGTTTCACTCCTGTGCAGGTTACCGAGTAACGTCACGATAGCAATAGCCAAGACAAAGACAACTCCACCCATAGTCGGAATATTACGCTTGTGTTTAGCAGCGTGTAATTTTGCGTAGACCGTCGCTTTACCACCCGACCAAGCGTCGGTGCGCTGCTTCTTCCACCACTTCCAGTGGTACGCCACCGTGGTGTACAGCGGTGTCAGCGACATACTAATCAGAAAACTGAGGAAGCCCAGTAATAGCACGTGCACAAGCGTGGGCGTCGACAAGGCAATGTACAGCGTGTTATGCAGTTCGATTGGTGGATATTCAGGCATAGTGTTTTTCTTTGGCTTTGGTCTATTATACCACTTTAATTCTTCGGTGTTACAAAGGAGTTATCAATCAGTCCGTGGGCAATCTGGGCAAATAGCGGTTGTGCGGCTGCCGTACCAGCATACAATCCAGGTGCCAGCTGTGGCTTTATCACGAACACGGCAATCACGTATTGCACGTCCTTACCCCCTACAAAACCCACGTAGGTACCGTTAAATTGCCGATCGTAGTAGCCGCCCTCGGGTTTGGCAATCTGGGCGGTACCGGTCTTGCCTCCTACCAGGTATTTTTTGTGATTAAACGCGGGGTAGAAAGTGTGATGCTGAACGACATACTCCATCAGCGACATAACTTCGGTGCTTGTCCTCGCCGACACCACTCGCTGCTTGGCAACTTCCGGTTTTTTGACAGTCGTGTTGCCATCTTCGTCGGTAATGCGCTGAACCAGGTGTGGCTTGTAATACGTACCACCATTGACAACAGCGCTCAATGCCCCACCCAACTGCAATGTCGTTGCCGTCATGGCCTGTCCAAAGGCAGTGTTTGCATAGGTTAGATTAATACCCGCACCATTGTCCTTGGGTTCAGGCACATACCCTGAGGCCTCGTAGCCCTGTTCTATCCCAGTTTTCTGCCCAAAGAGGTAATGTGCGACCATGTAATTGTGCCAGGCCGTTCGAGCCTTGCTATTTATGTTACCGCCACCCATTTGCATTAATTCCCATGTAGCGCCCGTGTTAAGGGACAAGTTCAGAATATCTTTAATATCGCGCTGGCCTGCTCCGCCATCTTCTTCAATATTGGTGATACGATAGCCATTAACCGTGTAGCCAGCCGGATCATAGTAGCTGGTATTGGGGCCAATGACGCCTTGGTCGAGTGCCGCCGCGGTCGTCAGCGTCTTCATTGTAGAACCGATCTCTATTGGATGACTGACGGCAAAGTTGGTATACACGCTGGGGTCTTTGACTTCATTATATTTGGCAGGATTGAACGTCGGATAATTGGCCATACCTTTTATCTCGCCTGTGTGCGGATCAATCACTACAGCACTGGCGTTCTGTGCCTTGGTTTTTTCCTTGGCGGCTTTGACGGCATCCTCAACTAGTCTTTGAATCGCCACATCGACTGTAAGGGTCACATCCTTACCCGCCACCGCCGGTTTTGAGATGTTATCAGTGTTTGCGGCTAGCGGTACGCCTCTCACGTCCGTAATTGCTTTCAATTCACCAGGCGAACCAGCCAGTTGGGAATCCAGCGCTTCTTCAACACCGTACGTCCCCTGACCTTCGCCGTTCACGAAGCCAAGCAGCTGTGCGGCCATACTACCCTGGGGATACGTCCGATATGACTGTTCCTGCGCGTAAATTCCTGGGTATTTATAGGCTAGAAGCTTATTTTTGGTGTCTTTGTCTACTTTTTTGGCCAGAATAACGTAACGTGTTCCCTCGCGAGTCAATTTTGGGACATAATCAGCGGCCCTGCCGCCCAGTGCCACTGCCAGGCTATCAGCAACCTTCTCTGGTTCTTCGATATACGTCGGGTCAGCAAAGACCGTGTAGAGTGTCTGATTTAATACAATCGGCACCGTCCCACCAGCGTCCTGAGCGCGAATTATGCCACGTTCTGCCGGTATTTCGTATTGCCGTAACTGGTCACTCAAGGCCGCTTTGCGATAATGGTCATGGCGAATAATCTGGATATAAAACAGCCGGAGCCCAAACACAACCATTACAAACAACAATAGTCCGTACCATAGACGGACCCGCTGCAAGGGTTGAACCGATGGGCTATTTGGCGGATAAGCCATATCTTACCTTCATTATACCGTAAGCATCTTGCAAATAACGCTAATTAACTGTGTCGGTTGGTGAAGTCTTCACCATCGAACTGGCCACGGTACTGTTTTTGACGCGATCAAGTGACTGGAGGCGTGCGGAAGCGACCTCGAGCTCATCGTGCTGACTCGCCAGCTGCGATTGCTTGGTTTTAAGGTCATTGATGGTATATCCATAGGCATTCGTCTTCGTCACCTGTGTCAAATAGAGGAGGCCTAGCAGACAAGCTAACACAATTAATATGATCGTATTACTAATCGGCCCCAAGGTGCGTTCGGATGCTCGAAAGGTTACGGCGTTACGATGCCGCGACCCGTACTGCTGGCGGCTCATCGCCAGCGAGCTGGAATAGGTCATGTAGTTCCTTATTGATTTTTTGTTTTTGTTTTGGAGGTAGGTGTGTACTGTTGGACACACCTACCGAGAGGACTATCTAGACCACCTTGACGACGATCTTGTAAGTCCGGGAGCTACTCTTTACCGGAATTGGCATGGAGGCTCCTTTCTGTTTGGTTTTTTATTTTTACGGCGACGCGTAACTTGGCGCTACGCGCTCGCGGATTAAAAACAATTTCGTTGGGTTCGGCCGTGATTGGTCGTTTGGTCACAACTCGCAAATCGGCATCATATCGTTCGCCACCCTGCTCGCTCAAAAAGCGTTTTACCAGGCGATCTTCCAGGCTATGAAAGCTAATGATACCCATACGTCCGCCGGGGGCCAATAATTGCATCCACAGCGGCAGTGCGGCTTCCAGCATACCCAGTTCGTCATTCACGGCAATACGAATCGCCTGAAACGTTCTGGTCGCCGGATGCACGCGACTGTGGCCGGGCCATGCCCGTTTGACGACATCAGCTAACTGAGTGGTCGTACTGAAAGGCCGGTTGCCAACAATTAGGGCAGCGATCTGTCCAGCTTTGGGTTCTTCACCGTATTGACGCAGTATTCGCATCAAATCGGCTTCTGCCCAAGTGTTCACAACCGCCTCGGCGGTGAGGCTTTGCGATTGATCCATGCGCATGTCAAGCGGCCCTGCCGCTTGCCAGCTAAATCCACGGTCAACCTGATTAAGGTGCGGTGATGATACGCCCAAATCCGCTAACAATAAATCGAACTGTTTGCCTTGATCAACCAGCTCCTGGCTCGCATCCAAGAAAGTCTGGTGTCGCAGCACAACCTCGTCGCCAAAGCGCCCCCGCAACTGTTCGATCGCGTGCTCATCTCGATCGACCAGTGTGGCTGGCCCTTGGGTCCGCTGCAAGATTGCAGCTGCGTGCCCACCGTACCCCGCTGTCAGGTCAAGATATGTCTCGCCCTTATGCGGATCCAGGTAACGCAGCACTGCATCTAGCAGCACCGGGGTGTGTAACTCGTTTTTGTTTTGGTGTTTGTTGTGCATCAGCACTTATTTTTGTTTTGGTGTTTGTTTTTTACCGAAATACTCATATTTCGGGTACAAGGTCACCTAACCAGCAGTCAACTTTTTGTTTTTTTGGAGTTTTTGTTTTTGTGTGGGACAAATTTGCAAAGTGTAAGAAGTAATTCTTACTGCTAATTCGTCCTAAGTGTTTGAGAGACTTATGTGTGAGGTGGAGTTTTGGGAGGTGTTTTAGAGAAAAGAACGATAGTTTTTTTAATGTGGTTCTATACGTTCCACATATTGACTGCCGGTTAGCTAACCTCGAATATAGAGACACCCTTTTAGGGTTCCCATCGCGCCGGACAAAAATGCGATTTTTGCTCGGGCTGCTCTTCCCAGCTAGTGGCAAGAGTGGTGTTAGTAACTCGGTTAATTTGTTAATGATCGAACAACTGGGGCTACTTGACTTCGTCTGGTGCCATGAGGCGCCAATAACGACCGCCAACCGAGACAGCAACAACGTCCCGGCTGATACCTGCGTAATCCAACAGATGTTGTTCTAGCGTGATGCGTCCCTGCTTGCCATCAAGCTGGGTGTCGACCTTGCCCATCCGAAACTGAACGTTTAGGTCGGCCACACGCTCATCCAACAGATCGCCATCCAACTTGGGTTCAACCAAGTTATCCCAGATGTCGGTCGGATACAGGTGCAAGTATTTGCCAAAGCCTCTGGTCAGGACTGCTCCGTGGGCAAAACTAGCGCGAAGTTCGGTCGGTATTGTCAACCGCCGCTTGTCGTCTAGTTTTCTCTCGAAGTAGTCTACCGTAGACATTGGTATCCCTTAAGTTGCTAGTGGTTTTTGTTTTTTTGGTGAGTATTGTCGTACCCACGATTACCCACTGGCTTGACTATACTACCCACAACAACCCACTTGCAAGCAGTTTATAGCAAAAAACAGCGAACGAGTCGCTACTTTTCCACAGTTTTTTCAGCTTTGCCAAGTTATACACAACATATGGTGTTGTGCCGTGCATTCACAACGCTAGCTATTGCTGATGTGTTGGTAATAAATCTTCAGCAATGTCTGGGTCTACAAAATCCACATAGACATCGACATGACCAGGAAGCCTACCCTTTTCGTTCAACTGCGCCAGGGCCTGGGTTTTGATGTTTGATTCCACGTCAGGATCAACTGCTAAGTGCGTAGCGAGGCGCGCGACACGCTCCTGCGTAGAGCCGTCGCGTGGTACCGGTACCGATAGCTTGTCTGATGGATACATCAGGTCAGGCTCTTGTGTAATAATGTCGACATACTGGTCATGTTTTTGATGAGCGGCCGAGACCGCGAATGATGTCGCTGCTATGGCGCTAAATAAGAGGCCTATGCCAGCCCAACGATAGACACGATCAGCACGACTGCCGTGACCGTGTTCAGCATGACTATGATCTTGGCCCGGAGTTATTTGTCTTTGCTTGCTCACCGCTAAAACCTTTTCTCTATACTAACACGCTACTGCTTAGTTGGGTCGATGAGTTGGCCAATTTGAGCATCCGCAGGCAATGTTAAGTGATCGCCAGGGTTCAGTACTCCGTCATCGAGCTGATCCTCTATGCCTCGACGATAGTTACGCCAATCTTCACCCGGAAACGCTTGTGTTGCAATTTCCGACACGGTGCCCA
>JAGQNT010000214.1 GCA_020427965.1 Candidatus Saccharimonadota bacterium
ATGATACCGACACCGCCAACCAACAGAGAAGTGGCTGCAGCGGCCAACACCAGAGCCGCCAATAGGCTCAATATGCCATTGGTCACGCCCAGGCTTTGGCTTTGTTGTTGCACGGTAAAGTTGCGAGAACCACCGTGGGAGGCGGCGAGTTTTGCATTCAGGCTTTGGATAGCTGCATCTTGCTGGTCGCCATCGGTGGGCTGCACCAGAATTTCGTATATAGAAGCACTATTTGCACTAATATCCTCTGCGACATCAAAGGGGATGAAAATGGCATTGTTAAAATCGACCTGACTCGTCAGCGGAGCGGCCTCGAAAGGCTTAAACACACCAGTCACCACAAAATCATGTCCGCGAAACGAAAAGGCACGACCGAGCGGCACCGCTTCGCCAAACAGATCGGCTGCAACATTGGGCCCAATCACCGCCATATCACTGACGGTGGCATTGGAGTTAAAGAAGCCACCAAACTCAACCTCTTGATGCAACACCTCAGCAAAAGAACTGCTGGTTGCAACAACCTGGCCACTGAACTTCGAAGCTTTATCGACCGAAATATTGCCATCAATAATACCGAGCGGCACCACTGCCGCGACGTGCTTTGCTTGTTCTGCAGCTGCCACATCTTGGGGCGTCAGCCGGGCGCCGATAGCTGGCGCTTTGAGTGCACCGAGCGAGCCAAACAGACCGGATGAAGACGTTTGGCTGCCTGGTCGTATAATTATCAAATCTTTGCCTAGTTGACCGATCTGATCACGCACCTGGACTCGGGCACCTTCGCCAATGCCAACCACCACGATTGCCGAAACAACACCGATAATGATGCCGAGCATTGTCGTAAAACTGCGCGCCCGATTACTACGGATCGTCTTGACCGCGCTACTGATGCTACCTTTTGTGAACGACCTCATGCGCGACCCCCGCGGACTTTCGGTCGTTTTTTTGCGACCTTGCGGCGAGAAGGTTTTTTGACCTTGGACTTCTGTTGGTCTTTCTGAGGTACTGCGTGCATAAGGGCCGATACGCCAGCCGCGTCATCCTCTTCGCTAGAGGCAGGGATGGTGTACATGACTTTGCGGGCGCGACGCGCTACTTTACCCAGCTCAGTCTGCTCGTCGTACACAATAGCGCCGTCACGCATATACACCACGCGAGTGGCAAAACGAGTCAACTCTGGGTTGTGGGTTACGAAAATCACGGTGTTGCCGGTCTTGTGAATATCAGACAACAGTTCCATGACCAAGCGTGCATTTTGGCTATCTAGGTTACCGGTGGGCTCGTCGGCAATGATTACTTTGGGATTGTTAACAAGTGCACGGGCAATCGCCACGCACTGCGCCTGACCGCCACTAAGCTGACCGGGCAAGAAGTATTCGCGACTCTGCAGACCAACACGATCCAGCATATTGCTGGCCGCTTTCAGGCGACGGTTGGGGGTCAGACCCTTGTAGGCAAGTGGTAATGCAACGTTTTCAAGAGCCGTCATCTTGGGCAGTAGGTTGAAGCTCTGGAAGATAAAGCCAATCGTGTCACGACGAACCTTGGCCGCTTGGGCTTGACGCAGTTTCGCTGCCGATCGACCATTCAGGTTGTAAACACCATGCGTCGGGCTATCTAGCAGGCCGATAATACTCATAAGCGTCGACTTGCCACAACCGCTCGGTCCCATCACCGCCACACATTCACCCGGTTCAATAGTCAAACTAACTTCGTCGAGCGCTAGGGTAGTTGCATCGCCGAAGCCGTACAGTTTACTGACGTCTTTTAGTTCAATGAGAGACATTGTTGGTCTAGTGTACCCCCGTAAGCGTTTTGGGGGCAACCTAATGACTGTAGTAATTTTTTCCGCTATAATTCCAAGGATTGCCACACTGTAGCCTAGGGGAAAGAACAGCCCGAGCAAAACCGCGCTTTTTGGCCGGTACAATCAGGCAAACCGACGGTTTTATCATAACTGAGGAGAGGTGTCCGAGTGGTTGAAGGAGCACGCTTGGAAAGCGTGTGTGCGGGCAACCGTACCGCGGGTTCGAATCCCGCTCTCTCCGCCATACAAAAACAGCCTGCCTGCGCAGGCTGTTTTTGTATTACAGAGAAGGGATGCGAACCCGAAGGGTTCGGCGGACGAGGAGCGCAGGCCAAGCCTGATCTAGTGAAAGCTATTTCGATTAGCGACAGTACTGTGAAGCAAGTCAATATGAGGGCAGTCAACTACCGGAGTAATGGCCAGCAGTTGGCAGGATCGGCAAGCACAATGCTATACGACCCTGTTGTGAAGCGTTTCTTCATCACCAATAATGACGCATTGCAATCAGACAACACATTCGTGATGGCAGCAGAATTAACAAGCCAAGGGGAGGAGTTGGTCATGAAAAAACTAACGACCTTCTTTGTTAGTAATGCATACGCACCGCACGGACTGACTGTCACATCACTTGGTGCAATTGGATCATCGACCAGCAATAAAAAGAATGATTTCGTCATACTAAACAGCGCATATACGCCACTAGAACTTGCTGGCGTGCCGGACGTATTTGACTTCTCGGTTGCAGGCCTGCCAGCCTTTACACCAGCCTCGTCAAACAAGCCAGCCATCACAGACTTTGTGCGCTACCCAGCTGGCACCCCTACAGAGATTGTGAATTTTATGAAAAGTAGGGTCACTGCAGACTGTGCGCCCAATAATTACGGACGCGTCGAACTGTACAAACGAGTCGGTACCGAACAGCTGGCGCTATCTGAAGCAAGTTGTAACGTAGACGGCGCGGTGTACTACATCAAGAAAAATGGCACCTTTACCCAGGTCTATGCGACTCAGGAAGGTATCGACTGTACAGAACGCGACAAACTGGGTATCAGCCCAGAGCTGACTGGCTGCCGCAAGCCAGGCGAAGGCCTGTAGTCAACCGGTAGGTATCCGACGTCACCGATGGTACAATTGAGCTAATATGCTCGTGCTTGAATTCGTCAAATGGTGGTATGGCCGCGGCTGGGCTGGCGCTCTCGGTAATGTCAAAGGACGTGCTGAAGCATTGTCAGAGATGTTTTCTGTGTCCATCCTGCTCCGTACCTTATTTTCACCATGGCGAAGAATCATCACCTACCCAGGTGCGGGACTAGACGCCCACTTGCGAGCGTTCGTCGACAATCTCGTCAGTCGTTTTATTGGTTTCCTCGTTCGAGTCACAGTATTGGTGACGGCAGGTGTTGTATTCGGTTTTATGATAATCGCTAGCGCCATTGAGCTGATAGCCTGGCCGCTAGTACCCGTGGCAGGCATTGGCCTCATCGTTTGGGGGATTCTGTAATGGAGCACCTGGACCTGCACTCCGTTCGTGCCAACAAAGCTAGACTGGGCAAGAAAGTTGGCACCTTTGGTTATAACAGCATCTTTGCGCTCGGCTTCGTGATGTTACTGACCGGCGGTTTGCTCGTGTATGCTGATTATCACCTGGGTTGGAGTTTGGTTGGCATCTCGCTGTTTTGCTACATGGCAGCTTTGTGGGTGCAGTACGATTTACTGGTCGTTAAGGCTAGTGGTCAAGGTCTGAATAATCGCATTAGCAAAGATGTGCTGACTGCCTTAGATCCTAAGCAGCCTATGACGCCCCAAAGCGTCTGGCAAGCCCTAAGTAACCACTGGCAGACCATGTTTATTATGAATCACCTAATACTGCCACCCCATTTTGTGGACGATTTGTTAACCGTTGACGAAGCAGGCATGGAAGTCATCTGGCAACGAGCGACCATATTGGCTGACCATCAACAGAGCAGTACGATCGAACCGGGTCATGTGGCAGCCGCATTGCTTCTGACTTCGCCAAACGTTGCCGCAAGTTTGACAAAGATCAAACACAAGCCGGCCGACGTCGAAGCGATCGCCAATTGGCTTGGTCGAGAATTGGCCTTGTTTACACGCAAGAAGCCGAAATTTGGCGGTATCGGACGTGACTGGGCCAACGGCTACACCCCGCGCCTCAATCGTTTTGGTACTAACATCTCACGCGCCATCGAACAGCAGAATATTGAGTTCGGCACACTCGCTGACAGCCCCGGCGTTACAGCAGTCAAAGCAGCTTTCAGCCAGGGTACTGCTGCGGTAGCACTCGTCGGTGAGGAAGGAATTGGTAAAACCAGCCACGCCTACGCACTCGCCCAAAATCTACTAGCCGAGACTAAAGATCGCAACCTGGAACACCGACAAATTATTGCGCTCAGCCCGACTCAAATCATCTCGGTTGCACGCGGTCCTGGTGACCTTGAGTACATTATTTCTGCACTCATGAACGAGGCCGCTCACGCAGGTAACATCGTACTATTTCTGGACGACGCACAACTCTTTTTCCAGGACGGCCCAGGCTCCATGAACGCGACACAAATTCTACTGCCCGTTCTTCAGTCCAGGCGCGTCCAGTTTGTCTTTGCCCTGACGCCACGTGACTTTCAACAGCTTAAGTCAACCAATCAGGCCTTTGCCAATCTATTAACACCAGTGGTTTTGCAGGAATTGTCCGAAGCAGGCGTGCTAGAATCCCTGACTCGTGCTGCCACCAATTTTGAAATCCAACAAAAGCTGGTCGTGTCATATGAAGCATTGCTAGAGGCCTATCGCCTCAGCGGTCGCTATGAACAAGATTTGGCATACCCTGGCAAGGCTATTCAATTGCTGGAGCAGTCCCTAGTTCATAACGTCAGCGGCATCGTAAACGCCCAAGCGGTACAAGCCGCTATCGAGCAAACAAAAGGGGTCAAGGCGGGTAGTGCCGCGCCAGCCGAAGCCGACCAATTACTCAATCTGGAAGATCAGATACATCAACGGATGATTAATCAAAGTCGCGCGGTTAGCGTAGTCGCCAATGCATTGCGCCGCGCCAGAGCGGGCGTCTCAAATCCCAATAGGCCCGTTGGTAGCTTCTTGTTCCTAGGTCCTACCGGTGTTGGTAAGACCGAATTAGCTAAGTCGATCGCCGCAACATATTTCGGTGACGCCACTAATATGATTCGTCTTGACATGAGCGAATACCAGCAAGAAAGCGACGTTGCCCGCATGCTCAGTGGCGGTGAACACGAGTCGTCAAACCTACTGCTCCAAGTCCGTCAGAAGCCATTTAGCGTAGTCCTATTAGATGAAATTGAGAAAGCACACCCCAACATTCTTAATCTGTTGCTACAGATGTTGGACGAAGGACAACTCACGGATGACCGTGGCCGCAAGGCATCGTTCAAAGACACTGTCGTGATCGCCACTAGTAACGCCGGTGCCGACACCATACGAGAGCGTATAGAGAAAGGTGAGGAGCTGGAAAGCTTCGAGAAGCAGTTCATCGACGAGCTGATTAACGGCGGCCAATTCAAGCCCGAACTCCTGAACCGTTTCGATGAAATCGTTCTGTTTAGGCCGCTGAAGCCAGAAGAACTGGCGCAAGTCGTTGGCTTGATGCTGAACGAGGTTAACCAAACACTGTCACAGCAGCAAATCAGCGTGGAACTATCTGATGCCGCAGTCCAAAAAATTGTTGAGGTAGGCAACGACCCGCGCCTAGGAGCCCGACCAATGCGCCGGGCCATGCAACGGGCCGTCGAGGACGTTGTGGCCCAGAAGATACTCAAACAAGAGGCACAGCCCGGTGACCACATCGCCCTAGATGCGAGTGACTTATCCCTGTAAGCGCTGAACAGCCTTCAGGGCCAATTCGGTAACAGTACTTAGACCGTCTTCGCGAGATACTTCGCTGTTATCAAAGCGGATTGGGCGCGGCGGATTCTCGACATTATCAGCAAATGCCTGCGATAGGGCATCGTCAACCGAATGCGCACCAACGACGAGTTCGACTGGATCGACCGGATCTGTATAGGCTGCCTGAGCTCGCTCACGGTCGCGCTGTCGACGCTTGATCACTTCTTGCGTTGCGGCAGATAGTTCTTGATCCGTGGGGTTAGTGTTGCCTTCGTCCGATAGGCGACGAGCACCCGCTACCTCTGGTCGGCAGAAAATATTGAGATCTAATGCGACGACGGTACCCGTCTGAGCTAGCCACCCAGTTAGCCGTTGGCGCGAATTGCGTCCATCAAGAATGAGTAGATTGATGCCGTCTTCGACAGCTTTCTGAGCACTGTTGATCCGCCACTCGGTCACCATGTCTTGAACAAAGTCGAGCGCACCGATCTTAGAGACCAATTGTTCAACTGAATCTTGCTCCAGAGCGTGCGTATTGGCTTCGCTGTACAAGGCCGGATCTTGCAGGCTTTGCCGCACCGCTGGTTCAAGCCATGAATCATCATCGACATTGACTGGTTTGCGACCTAACGTCAGTAATGTCAGCTGGCGAAAAAAATTACCGGCAACCAATAGCCGAGCGTTCATGTTTTGCTCGGTCAGTACCTTTAAAATACTACGGCCCACCGCTGTTTTTCCGCTCTTTGACTCGCCATCCAAAAAGATGATATGCATTGTCGCCAGTATAGCAAGTTATAATGTATCCATATGAAGATTTATTCGTGGAATATCAACGGCATTCGTGCCGTCGTCAAAAAAGGTGAGTTTCAGAAGTTCATGGCTAATCATCAGCCAGATATCGTCTGTTTTCAGGAAACCAAGGCCGAACAGGGCCAGGCCATAATCGACCTGCCTGGCTACGAAGAGTACTGGAACTCATCCCAGACCAAGAAGGGCTACAGCGGCACCGCGATTTTCACCAAGATTAAACCAATTACGGTCGTCAATGACATTCCGGATGAATTTGCCAAACAAGCCAGCCTGGAAGCGGACGGCTACGGCAGCGCGAATCACGAGGGGAGAGTCATTGCTGCCGAATTTGACGATTATTACTTTGTTGGCGCTTACACGCCAAACGCCAAAGACGACCTAACCCGCATTCCGCTCCGCCAAAAGTGGGACCAGGCGATGATTGCGTACTGCGCTGATTTGCAAAAAAAGAAGCCCGTCATCTACTGCGGCGATATGAACGTCGCCCACACCGAAGACGATTTGGCAAACCCCAAGCCAAACAGAGGCAAAAAAGGTTTCACCGAAGAAGAACGCAGCGGTTTCGACGACTGGTTAGCGGCGGGTTTCTTTGACACGTTTCGTATGTTCAAACAGGGAAATGGCTTTTACACCTGGTGGAGTCACTTTGCCAATTCTCGCGCCCGCAACGTCGGCTGGCGTATCGACTATTTCTTAGTTTCCACTGCGCTGAAAGACAAGGTCCAAGCGGCCGAAATCCATGCCGATCAATTGGGTAGCGACCACTGTCCAATATCCATAACACTTACGGAGTAAGCCTATGCACGAGTACTGGCAACGTCAAGACCCGGATAAGGCACTATTTACAGATCTTATTTGGAGTCGGCCAGAAAATAGGCACCATGCCGGCAAATTATTGATAGTCGGCGGCAACAAGTACGGCTTCGCGGCACCTGCCGAGGCGTTTTCCGAAGCCGAAAAAGCTGGGATTGGCACGGCCAGGGTCTTATTACCTGATAGCCTCTATAAAACTGTTGGCAAGGCTTTTACCGCCGGCGAATTTGCGCCCAGCACACCCAGTGGCAGTTTCGCTCGAACCGCTCTTGCCGAATTACTCGCAATGGCTGCCTGGTCAGATGGTGTCTTGTTGGCTGGTGACCTCGGCCGCAATAGCGAGACAGCGGTGTTAATCGAGCAATTCCTGCAAAAAATGCCAGGACTGATCACCCTCGGCAAAGATGCGGTCGACTACTGCCTGGAGACGCCCGCTATCTGCCTAGACCGACCTGAGACTACGTTAATCATCACCATTGCACAGCTGCAAAAGCTAGCCGCCAACGCTAAATTTACACCGGCCTTTACATTCGATATGGATTTTCTAAACCTGGTCGAGGCTCTGCACAATTTCACAGCCAAACACCCCGCTAACTTAGTAATGCGCCATCTGGACAACGTCTTCGTTGCAGTCAACGGCCAGGTAAGCACCACCAGGTATCCTGCCGACCAGGCAGCCTGGCGTACCAAAACCGCCGCCCACGCAGCCACCTGGTGGCTACAAAACCCCACCAAACCTTTCGAAGCGCTCACGACTGCCACTCACGAAGTTCTATAGACGTTGATACCGCGCACCAGACTTGAACCTGCACGAGCGCAAAGCTCACCAGATTTTGTTCGACTACGGCGCAACACCGTTGCGCGCCCTAGCGATTTCAAACTCTTTTGGTGGGCAAGGAGGGAATCGAACCCTCAATCCGTAAGGAACACGATTTTGAGTCGTGCGCGTATACCAGTTCCGCCACTTGCCCTCCAGGAAAGTTTGAAATGATGAGCGTCAGCGAATTGTCTACCAATTCCGCCACTCGCCCCGGTTTGTTTTAACTCGCAGAACAGAGGTTATTGTACTATACTTTAGCCTAGATAGCACAAGCTGTTTGTTTAGCGATTCATTCTATGGCGGATAACCCACTATTTTCTAACGATAACCAGCAAGATGCCGGCCACCTCATGCCAGGCAAGGGCCACGCCGTCCAGCCACTGAGCGACGAAGAGAAGGCCAGTATCAGTGCCAACCCGGCCGCCGACCTCATACGCGAGAAATTAGCCAAAATCTACGCCACCGAACCGGATACTCTCAAGGAAGAGCAAGAAGTCCAGGCAGTTAAGCACCGCAGCAAACACCAACAGTTTATGTATGACCTGAGTACCTCGGGCAAGGGCTTAGCTGAAATACAAACCGAATGGCACAACTACTACGTGGCACTACCTGACGACGAGAAACACCGTGTCTGGCAAGAATTCTACGAAAACAACCAACCTACAAAGCAGCCCGCCTTGCACGAGCCGGCACCTAAAAAAGGCCGGGAAATAATGACCGCACCCAGAGAGCGGCAGGTTGTTGCCGCTGATCTCGCACCGGAAACAGACTCGAAGCGTTCCAGTAGCGCCGTCCGCAAACACATCCGAAACCAGGTTGATAAGCGAACCGCCAACATGTCCCACACCACTAGACAGCACTTCAAGTCGTTGTTCTTCGGATTGTCAGTTGGCGTTATCGTGCTACTCATCATGCTATTCGGCTTCTTCAATGAAGTCATTATCGCGCCGTTCATCCAACCCGGCCGTGCCAATGCCACACCTATCATCGTCAATACCGACAGCGTGGACGCCAGCGCCGATCCGCAGGTCATTATCCCTAAAATTAACGTCCAAATCCCCGTGGTCTATGATCTGAAATCCAATGACGAGGCCGTGGTTCAAAAGGGCCTAGAACGAGGCGTCGTGCACTATCCAACCACCGTTAAACCAGGTGAACTAGGCAATGCCGCGTTCTTTGGTCACAGTAGTAACAACATCTTTAACTCCGGTAAATACAAGTTTGCGTTCGTGCTGCTGCACAAGCTAACAGAAGGTGACGTGTTCTATCTAACCTACGAAGGTACCATTTATAGCTATAAAGTCATTAGTACACGGATCGTCTCCCCGAGCGAGATCAGCGTCCTCGATGACATACCCGGTGAATCCGCTACGGCTACGCTTATTACGTGTGATCCGCCCGGTACTAGTCTGCATAGACTGGTAGTGGTCGGTCGACAGATTAGCCCAAATCCGTCAGGAAACAGTACGCCATCTGACAGCACGACAATATCCAACGAAGCCCTTCCGGGTAACGGGCCAACCATGTGGACCCGCATCTGGCGCTCCGTGTTCTAGACCCTGTGTTCACCATCTATACGCGGTTTTACTACGCAAAACCAGCTACCCCCTACACTGCAATAGAAGGGGGGATACCCCCCTTAGTGTGGCACGTGCTTTCAGCACAGTGCCAGCCCGCTACCCCCAAAACGAGATAATCTGGTCGGTGTGATATCACTGACCTGGGGTTACCCGGGCATCGGCTTTACCCCAAGAACCGAACGGCTATATAACTGGGCTTGGCTGACTGAAAACTGTTTGAGGTCCAGTGGACCGAGTTTTTTCAGTCAAAGTTTTATAGCCAAGGAGGTTCCTGGCGG
>JAGQNT010000215.1 GCA_020427965.1 Candidatus Saccharimonadota bacterium
AACCATGTAGATAAACAGAAAAAGTGACGTCGCCATTTGCGCCAACTCTGACATCCTCAACAGGAAAATCTGCAAAAATCTGCTGATTTGCGGCTGTCCCACCCGATACATTGCCGCTTAATTCCATGTAAAATTCTGGTTCTCCGGGCGGGTTACCTACAGCTCCGACAGAAAAACTTAGTCGCTGCCATGCAAAGGTAGAACTGCCTCCGATTCCGCCTTCGTCCGTATAATGTTTGCGCGTACCTTGACGAGAACCAAGGCGATACCCAATGCAGAAGAAGCCGCACCGATTAGAGCCAAGAGAATTTCGTCGTTCACCCGTTACCTCCTTTGGACTGGTTGTGCGAGTCGCCACCATGCAGAAGGTATCGCGTATACTGGTATGACCGTCGACGTCATCGCAGGTATCGTAAATACTGGGTACTCTTCTGTGGCCAGCGGTGAGCGAATAATCGTGAATGGCTGTGTAGGTTGCCCTTCACCACCTGGTAAAAACTGAGGGACGGGTGTCACAGTCGGAGGTCCGTCATCTGGGATGTTTGGTGGTTGGGCAATCGCCACTGCGACAATTGTCCCTAGGATGATCAGACCAATAACGCAGCATAATGCAACCGAAGTGTTTCTCATTTGGGTTTCTCCGTTTTTATTTTTTCAACGTCAGCCTTCAGCTTGTCGAATTCCTTTTGCAGTTTTTCAATTGGGGTTTCAGAATCCGTGATCTGCACAGGGTCAGGCTCGGCGATCATGTTGGTATCATCCTCAAGCCACACCAAAATTTGCTGCCAATGTCGATTATCGGCGGCCACTGGCACAACATATATCTGACCATCTATCACTGCTTTCACGTGCGTGCGTCCTTCCAGGTATTTCACTGTTGTAATCATCAGAGCCTCGCATCTGCTTTAACGAAGGAACCACTAGATGGCATACGTATGATTGCTGGACGGGTTACTCCAAAGGACGCTGTACCAATAATTAACCTGATAGCTACAGTGTCTGTGCCAATTAGTGTCGCGTCCATTGCGACGACTGTCCAATTATTTGACACATCGAATACATGCAAATTATTTATAGACATGGTTGGAGCCGATCTAAGGGGGGTTTTTAGCTGAATAGGGAACCACGCTTGCTGTGTTGTCACACACATTCCAGTTGCTAGATATTCGGTTGTAATCGCGGTCCACATTTGGAAATATCGCTCAATTAGTCGCTGTTCTAGGCTTATCGGTCTACGCTCGAAGTCGGTCATAATGGACCCGCGTTCGAGTTGAGCGGCCCACATGTTTAAATTTCCGGTGAAGTTTATTGCATTAGGTAGATTGACTGCGGCCTGAATTGTTGACCCCGCTTGTTTGTATATTCTTAAACGCAGACTGCTAGCTGTCCCGATAGTCTTCCCATTCATTGATGGTATTGAGAATGTTAGCGTGTATCTTGTCCAGGTCGTCGTAACGTCAATCTCCTGTCCGGTCACGTATACCGCACTGCTGCCACCCGACCCGAAAAGTTGTATAGGCTGGACAGCAATCGTTCCAGCACTTGATCCATGTAACCATATCGAAAAGGTTACATCACCATTAGAAGCGGTACGGACGTCTTCAACGGGGAAGTCAGCAAACCATTGTTGATTCGCCGCAGTCCCACCGGATAAATTACCGGCGAGTTGCATATAAAATTCTGGTTCGCCTGGTGGATTATCAACTGCCCCAACAGAAAAATTAACCCGTTGCCAGGTACACGTAGAACTCCCCCCCGCTGCACCTCGATACACTCCCATCATCACAGATGTATAA
>JAGQNT010000216.1 GCA_020427965.1 Candidatus Saccharimonadota bacterium
ACTTTAGTGAACTGCCTGATGGGTTTAACGATACAACGTGTGTTGTATTTGCAGACACAGACGCACCTAACTTACCACCAACAGCCTTTAGCTTATCCTGTAGTTCACGATCACGGAAACCCGTAAACACAACAATTGGGTTCAATCCTAAACCGCTAACTCGTGTCTTTTTAATGGCTACTCGGGCAGGTTTCCATTTGATAGCCGTTACCAGTTTGATAAAATCAGGTAATGCAGCAACATAATCAGCGGCAACTACTTGGCCAATACCCGGTATTTCCGACAGCCGGTTGCGCAGTTTTGCACGTTTGCCCTTGTAAACGGTAATCTGTGCGCGATACGGTACCTCACTCAACAGTGTTTCAAAACGTCGCTCACCCATACCACGAGGAAACACGCCGGACGCAGCCATCAATGCCGGCAGATCTATTGCCTTGATGCGCAGGTTCATTTTGGTGTAGAGGTGAGCGGCTAATATCCCACCCATACCGGCGTCTTCAAAGTCTCTGGTCTTGCTTTTTAGCAGTTTGGGTATGGTATCAATTCCGTGGTCAACTAACTTGGCCACTTGCGCTTGTTTCACTCGATCAACACCGATGCGAATAAGGAACTCTGTCAATTTGCCGACGACAACCTCGTCTACGTCAGCGTGGTCATCAATGATGATATCTACGCCGGTGTCTGTCCATGTGTATTCGTAACCTTTCGGCATCTGCGCACGGGATGCGCCCTTCTCCACTGACGCAATCTTTGGAATAACCTCGCCACTGCGCACTACGTCGATCCGCGCGCCTGGACCTAAACGATTGTCCATAACGAATTTGGCATTGTGAGCAGAAACGCGCTTAACAGTAACCCCGGCCAATTTGACGCCCTGTTGCAGTATCACAACCGGTTTAAGGTAGCCAAAGCGCGTAATAGACCATTCGACTTCCTTCACGATTGCCGTGGCCATTTCGTAACCGGCCTTGAACGCAACGGCAGCGCCACTGTTGGCTGTAATAACCAAACCGTCAATGTCGTATTTGGTCTTCTTACGACGTTCAGCCAAATATTCAAGTAGCCACGTTTCAGTCAGCCGTGTTTTCTTGACAAACGGTACTACCGAATACCCAGCGGCTTCCAATTTGGATTTGGCTGCCGATAGGTTAACAACAGGGTCAATAACGGAATGTACAAAGAATGCAAGATCCGACACACCTGCCTTGGTTTCGCGGGTTGCGTTTACTACACCGGAGACAAAGTTGCGAGGGTTGCGATACTGTTTGGAGTATGTGCGGCCAAACACCGAGTTGGAAATAACTAATTCGCCGCGTACTGCCTTGTACCCGCGTACCCCACGCCCAATGCTCTTGACGGCACCCAGCATGGGACTGATATTGGAACCTACTAATCCGTTACCGCGAGTGTACAATTGCTCCTCGCGAGCCGAAAAGACGTGCATTGCAGACACACCATCCAACTTGTCTGCAATGACGTAAGGACCCGAGTTGTCCAACAACCAACGCGATAGAGCCTTTTCCGTAGTAATCTTGTCCAAAGAAGCCATAGAATAAGGCAATCGGACCTTTCGGTCCGTTGGCGTAGCACCTA
>JAGQNT010000217.1 GCA_020427965.1 Candidatus Saccharimonadota bacterium
ATTACAACTACGGTAGTTTGAAATCCCAAGGTGCTGGAGCGACAAGTAGACAGGAAGCGTGGTTGAAGGCGAACTGGAAGACAATCAGTATGAATGATGCAACAGACAGACAACCTGGTGACGTGGCAATCAACGAGACTCATACATATATATTCGTTGGCCCCGATGCATTTCCTGATCATGGACCGATTGCTTCGGCATCGCTAGACGAACGAGCGCCTATGCGCGGCACGGAGTCTGTAGCAAGTACGCCACATAGTGGTTTTAGGTGGTATCGTAAACCATAGGAACATATATGTACTACGATTTTTTCCAAGAATATAAACGGCAAATTATCACGATAGGATCAACACTCCTTGCGATTATTATTTTGTGGTCGGCATTTCTTTTGATCACCCGAATCGGCAAGACACCGCTCACTGTATCTGTCGTTCCTTCTGACGCAAAGGTACTGGCGAACGGGCAGCAGATTGGCGACGGCACGAACTGGCTTGTAGCGGGAACATATGAACTAAGCGTGGAAAAAGATGGATTCGAACCGCAAAAACGAACGATTACCGTAACGCCTGATAAGAAAAATAATGTCGCAGCAGTATCGCTCGTAGCAAAAAGTGATGAGGCGAAAAAGTGGGCCGACAAACACGAAAACGAATATCGTGACAACGAACAGTACGGTGCTATCGAGGCGCGTGAAAACGGCAAATACTTCACTGAGCAAAATCCTATTACGAAAAAACTGCCGTTTACCGATCCGTATTTTTCAATCAGTTACGTCGTGAATGACGACCAGTCAATTTATCTGACAGTGAATACACCGTCTCCACGCTACCGTTTCTACGCTGTCGAAAAAATTCGCGAGTGGGGTTACGACCCGACTGATTTCGATGTCGTTTTCAAGGATTTTCGTAATCCGCTAGGGGTCAAATAATGAACAGGAATCTCAAAGTATTTCTCATTGTGCTTGCAAGTATCTTTATCGCTGGTGCTTCACTGACATACGGTGCGATGACCGCGCCAGGACGACAAAAACCTCAACCAGTAGCAACACAGGCACCGAAACCAACGAAAGCTCAGCTGGAAAATAAATTAGCCGAGGAACTGTCAGTTATTACCCGCGTTCTTACTACTGCTTATCCAAAAATCACAACTGATTATGTCATAGGGAAGGGGCAGTTATTCGACCAAGGACAATGGTTCGGCACGACACTGACATATAAAGGCAAGGACAGCGACAACCGAGACACGCTGCGAGTCCTTATGCAGAAAAAAGCAGGTATATGGATCATGCGATCAACACCACCGCGTCCACTTTTGTCAGTCAAAGATTTTCCTGACGTTCCTCGTTCTATACTAAAGACAATTAATCAACCGGTCAGTCTGCCTGGTACAAGTAACTCACCGACGATTGGCGCTTAGCCGAATCACTTTCGCTTTGCCGAGAACAGCTGGCGGATTCGTGCTCGTCATAATAATCTGATGATTTTGAAACTTAGTTGCCAGATGAGTCTGACGCTTGTCATCGAGTTCGCTGAGTACATCGTCAAGCAATACGACAGGCGGCTTGTCGGTCACTTCTTGCACAATATCGACTTCTAAAAATTTCAGCGCCAATATAATAGTTCGTACTTCGCCACGCGATGCCGATCCGAGAGCTGGTGCATTATTAAAACTAAACAATACATCATGTCGATGGGGGCCGGCGCTGGTAAATCCAAGTGAGGGGTCACGTTCGGTGCGGGATGCCGATTCCGCAAGGAGCGTTTGGTGTGTATGGTGGGTCGGCGTGGGGGAATAAGGAAA
>JAGQNT010000021.1 GCA_020427965.1 Candidatus Saccharimonadota bacterium
CATGCTGGGCCCCATGTTCCACCACCTGCATATCAAGGCCGTGCGCCTGATGACCAACAACCCCCGCAAGGTCGCCGCCCTGGAAGAGCAGGGCATAGAGGTGGTGGAGCGCATCGCCCTGCACACTGACCGCAATCCCCACAACGAGAAGTACCTGACCACCAAGGCGGGCAAGCTGGGGCATTTGTTTGAGGGGCGGGGATAGGATCTTTACCGCCCGGGGCACGGGCGCGCAGCCATCCCAAAAATTATAAGACTAATGGGGCACCACCGATGCAGAAAACAGACGGCAAAAATCTCTCCATACTGTTAAAGGGGGCGGCAGCTTTATTGATATTGTTGGCGTTATACCTGCGCCTGCATGCCGTGCTGCATACTGAGGTGATCGCCCCGGTACGAGCCGATGCTGCCGACTATTATGCTTACGCTTATAACCTCAGATATGCAGGCGTTTACTCGGCTGCCAAGCCGTGGGATCAAAAATACGAGATTGGCGCGTTGGAAGCGGACGCCGTGCGGAGTCCGGGTTACCCGCTCTTTGTAGCGCCATTTGTATCGGGCATGCCCGATCGTACGACTTTGACCAATATCGTGGTTGTGCAGGCGCTGATCAGCACCCTCAGTGTACTGATTGCCTATTTGCTTTACCGGCGCTTTCTGGCTCCGCCATGGGCGCTGACCGCCGGGTTGCTCACGTGCCTGAGTCCACACCTGATATCCATGAATGTCTATATTCTGACAGAAAGCCTATTCACGTTTTTACTCCTGTTGACCCTTTGGCTGTTTACCCTGTACCAGAGTCAGGAACGAATAACCTACGTCTTTCTGGCAGGCCTGATGCTGGGCGCGGCGACACTGACCCGACCGAGTCTCCAGTACTTTATCGCTCCCATGCTGATCATGATTTACCTTTATCTGCCTGCCGGACACCGAAGCAAGGCCATGATTACCCTTTCGATGGGCCTCCTGGTGCTCATCGGCCCCTGGCATATCCGCAATGTGATGAGTACCGGTGAGGTTTCCGACAGCCGCCTGATGGTCAACTTCCTGCACCATGGCATGTATCCGGATTTCCAGTATCGGGGACAGGTGGAGTCGACCGGGTTCCCTTATCGATACGACCCCGATGCTGCAGAGATCAGCAAGGATATACCCTCGGTACTCTCCGCGATTGAGCAGGAATTTGCCAGGCAGCCTGCCAGGCAGTTGCACTGGTACCTGATTGGCAAGCCTGAGACCTTCTGGTCGTGGGATATAGTGCAGGGTATGGGGGACGTATTCGTCTACGAGGTACAGAGTTCACCCTATTTTGGCGCACCGCTGTTTCAGGGTACCCACTGGCTCATGAAGGCCATCCACTACCCGATTGTGGTACTCGGGATGCTGGCCGCTGTGCTGGTGTGGCTGCCGCGCTGGGGCGTGAGTATTGACGGCGGGGTATTGTTCGCTGCCCGCAGCGTCTCCCTCTTGCTGCTCTACTACACGGCAATGCACATGGTCGGCGCACCTTTCCCCCGATATAGCGTGCCCTTGCAGCCGTTCCTGTTTGGGATGGCAGTATTCTGCCTGGTCATGTTGAGGGCGATGTGGGGCCGCTCGGCAGTTGAGCGAGAGTAATTGCTTACTACCGATCCCGCTCAACAATATAGCGCGCCAGATCGCGCAGATGGTCGGCTGATTCGCCAAACTCCTCCAGTGCCGCCAACGCTGCTTCCAGCAGGTGCTGAGCTTCCGCTTTGGCACCTTCCAGCCCCAACAGCTTGACGTAGGTCGGCTTGTTGGCTTCCCAGTCCTTACCCCGGGTCTTGCCCAGGGTGGCGGTGTCACCCTCTACATCGAGGATATCATCCACCACCTGGAAGGCCAGGCCGATGTGGCGGCCGTAGTCATCCAGTGCCGCTAGCTGCTCTTCGGAAGCGCCGGCGGCGATGCCGCCCATGGCCAGGGCCGCGCGGATCAGGGCTCCGGTCTTGAGGGCGTGCATGGCCTGGAGCTCCTCCAGGGTGAGGTCCTTGCCGGTTGAGGCGATGTCGATGTACTGCCCGCCGACCATGCCCTGTAATCCTGACGCTTTTGATAACACCTTGATAATTTTAACTTTTTTTTCAGATGACAGGTCCGGTGCATCTACGATCAGTTCGAAGGCCCGTGCCTGCAGGCCATCGCCAACCAGGATCGCCGTGGCCTCGTCGTAGGCCTTGTGCAGGGTGGGCTGGCCGCGGCGCAGGTCGTCGTCGTCCATGGCGGGCAGGTCGTCGTGGATCAGGGAGTAGGTGTGGATTAGTTCGATGGCGCAGGCGAGGTGGTCTGGCTCGCCTGCTTCGGGCGAAGGCGACACGGCGTGACGGGCGGCGCAGACGAGAATGGCGCGGACACGCTTGCCACCATTGGTCAGGGCATATCCGCTGGCTGTTGCGATGCCCGCCAGGGCGGCCGTCAAAGGGGCATCATCTATTGCCTCGTCGACAACTGGTAAATTCGCCAGATTGCGGGTTATCCGACGCTGCTGTGCTTTGATTTGGCTGGAAATCCCCGGCTTCATTCCGGGCTTTCTTCCCGAAACGATTTGGAAACCGGATTGCCGGCTTCCTCGACAAGGGCGACTACGCGCTGCTCGGCTTGTTGTAATTCCTTTTGCGCAGTCCTGACCAGTTTGAGGCCGGCCTCAAAAGCAGCGAGCGAATCCGCCACGCCGAGCTGCTCTTCTTCGAGTTTGTCTATCATGGCCTCGAGTTGCGCGAGAGTCGCTTCCAGGTTCAATTTAGTATTCTTTGCCATGTTAAGTTACTCAGGTCGTGGAGCCTGCATTTGATTGGGAATTTATAACAGTGGTGATTATATCTTTTTTTTGCTGGTTGTGATGATTTTGCTCTAAATGTGCTGGACAATCTCGCGGTACATTGTCTCGCTGTCCGGTGATGTCTTGGCACTCTAGACACTGCAAGCGATAAGATGCTGCAGATCAGGCGCGGAACACTTATTGAATTGAACAGGCAGAATTGTGCGTGATGATGAATCAATATCTTGGACGGGTGTGTCGTGTTTCATAAAGTGATGAGTGCGTGTTCCCCAAAGTCGCTTGCACAGCAGTCTCGGAAGTCATACCGGGTGACGCGCCTCAATTCAGAGCGCTGCAACGCAGCTCTTACTTTTTACAATGTGCTTTTCTGTTCGAGTATATGGGGTGCTGTTTACTGATGTATCTTGCGGCAAGCACAGAATACAACAGGATATTTATATGAAAATAAGATGGTGAGGTCTAGTGCAGTCATGCACGTTTAGCTACCTGCTTGGCTACAAAATAAATGTAAACAAGCTGTATACAATAACGAGAATTAGATACATGTTGGTCAACAACTACAAAGATGGTGTTGCTAAATTGAACAAGAGTAAGTTGAGTAATCTCTTTCGAGTTAAAGCTCGGTCATGAAGAGTGCGTACACAGAATTTGGGCCGAGTGGACACAATCGGTCCGCCAAGTCACCATTTCTATGAAAGATCAGCGGGACAATCTTCTAAAAAATTTGTCCTCTAATGGCTTTGCTGTCGCAATCTCGGTAGCTGCTCCGATACTCATAATGTTCGTAGTTTCGGGCATTCTAGGGGTGGAGGATTACGGAAGATATGCAGCCGCGCTGAGTTACGCTTGGATGTTCATAGTTTTTTCTGAGTTCGGGGTTAATATGGCCCTGATGCGGAGAGTTTCTGTAAGCTCAGTGTCCAAGCAAGAAGTAGAAAAATTGATATCCAGTTTTATTTGCTTAAGGTCTACACAAGCTGTTGTTCTACTGCCAATCTACGCGTACTTTTTCTTAAAGTATTTCGGGCAAAACTACATCGTACTGTGCTCAACATTTGTTCTCTATATTTGCAGTTCTTTAAACTTGGCTTGGTTCTTTCAAGGAAGAGAGATAGCTAATGATCTACTCAAAGATAGCATTTCATCCAAATTGACTCTTATATGCGCTGTGCTCGTGGGTACATTCTTAAGTCTTAGCGTAGAGTACTACATTGCTATCCAGGGTGTTTCGGCTATTCTGATGTTTGCCCTTGGGGTGCGAAGGATGAAAAAGCGCAATTACAACCCGCCTCCAATTTATGATGTCGGCTTGATTTGTAAGCTGATAAGGGAATCATTCTATTACTATGCTTCTCGGCTAATTGTGAGTCTTTATGAAAACGCCAGTACTTTTTTAGTATCGAGGTATCTCTCTGATGCTGATACTGGCCGCTATGCTGTGCTTCTACAACTTTATAAAGGTGGGACCGCTATTATTAGTGTGTTTTCTATGTCCTTGCTGCCCTATGCCAATAGAACTAAAAACTACAGAATTTTAGGTTTAGCTGCAGTTGGTCTAACCTTCCTGATGTTGATATTTTTTCCTTTGGTAACTTATTTTCTAAAGGAGAACCTGCATCTCATGTTAAATTCAAATTTGGAGGTCGCACTTCTTGAGGCCAAATTGTGGTACATAAGTCTTATATTTTTCTGCATAGCTGCGATTTTAGGTTATCCATACTTGACTGCTCTGAATAGGGTGGGATTGGGCCATTTGTCAATGCTGGCTGGTTCCATGGTCTACCTATTTGTTGTGGGCTACTATGTCTTAGTCGGAGAGGTAAGTACATACTCGATGGCGTTGGCAATAACCTTGTCAATCTCAACAACAGGAATGTTGAGATTGTTGCTTTTTCTGGGGCTCAGGAAAGGTCGTGCGTCATGAGGAAATTACGTGCTTGAAAGAAGTGGTTCGATGAAAACGACCGGCAATATTTTTTTGGAAGAAAGTTTCCGCCAAGATGAATCAGGTGTCTGGGTCCTGAAGGGACATTCTTCATTTGGGTACTCAGATGGTGCAGAAACAGAACTCTATATTAGTAAAGTAATCTCAAACGCTGAAGATCTGAGTCCTAACTCTAAGGCTCTCCATAACCATATTATTGATTGGCCTAGTGAGTACCATTTGTCGCATAAACGAGCTCAACTTCTGCAAGGATTGAATTTTTGTTCAAGTAGTAAGGTATTAGAAATTGGCTGCGGTTGTGGGGCGATTACTCGTCATCTGGCTGAGCAGTATCATTCGGTCGTTGCCATTGAAGGGAGCCTGAATAGAGCAAAGATTGCTAAGAGCCGCGTTCGAGATCTAGATAATGTCACTATTATCTGTGCCCCTTTTCAGGATGTCCTACTTTCTGAAAAGTTTGATCTAATCTTTTGTATTGGTGTTCTGGAGTATTCAGCAAGCTTCTTTTCGGGAGTGGATCCTTACTCGCATGCACTTTCTAGTATCAGAGAAAAGCTAGCCAAAGATGGAGCATTAGTGCTGGCGATCGAGAATCGGCTGGGAGCCAAGTATTTTGCAGGCCGTCCAGAGGATCATGTCGGGTATCCATATGAGGGTCTGCATGGCTATCCTCTTTTTGGGGGAAAGGTGCAAACTTTTGGGCGATACGAGCTTGAATTGATGCTGAAAAAGTACTTCCCTAGTTTAGAGTGGCTGTATCCTTTTCCCGATTATAAGCTGCCAAGTTGCATCGTAGATCACGAATTTCTTACGAGTGGATGCGCGAATCAGATGATATCTGAGGTTGTGAGTGAGCGCACGTTCAGTCCGGCAATGAGGAATCGTATTTCAATGCGATTGATGACACTTCAACTTGGTAAAAATCGTATTTTGCAAGATCTTGCTAATTCATTTTTGGTAATTGCTTCCTGTAAGGCATCGGCACCAAAAGCATTTCCTCAGCGAGCGATTCTGTATTCCACATCCCGAAGGGCCCGGTTTCATGTGGGCACGCGAGTGATTAATTCTGGCGACTCCTTCAAGGCAGTAAAGTTCGCTATATCGAAACCACGCCGAGGAAGCGATGGAAAGCTTCAGCATAGAATTGCACCTTCGGATTGGAGCGACGGATTCTCGCTGCATACCAATATGCTGACAGTGTCCCGTCGGAAGGATTTTGAAAATCAATTCCTGATCGCAGGCTTGGAAAGCTGGTGTGATTATGTAAGGGGTTTCTCACTGGCTGGTGGCTTTGTCAGCGGAGAACTGGTGGATGCCACCTGGTCAAATGTTTTCGTTCAAGGTGGCAGCTGTAAAGTTATCGATGCCGAGTGGGTCTGGGGGCAGCCCGTTAAATTCGAAGTTCTATTCATTAGAGCGTCATATCTGTTTCTTCGAGAGGCTAATCTGCTCGTTCCAAAAGGTGGGCTTACTAAGTACCGCAGTGGTAAATCGCAGATCGATAGATTGGGACGCATTTTAGACATAAAAATTTCAAGACAGGACTTCGAAGATTTCATCGATCTTGAGTCCGATTTTTCTCATTTGGCACTTGGAACCCGTAGATATCTGACGCAATTTCGGTTGCGATGTTTTTTGTTGCGTCCGCGTTATCTTTACATGGCGGAATCATTGCCAAAGTATTTTCGCGCACCTATCGCCAGAACTAATTTGGCCATCAAGAGGTGGCTGCGACGGATTTTGGCAATGATGAGAAAGTAGTCATTAGAGAAAAACTTATTCGTGAGGAGCATGCATTAGAATGACCCGACTATGCCAAATTCCAAATAGGCACATTTGCAGGCTGTCAATTGATCGTCAAATTCGGAAAGCCAGAGGTGAAAAAGATTGACATTTGTCGTCCACTCTTTTTCCTGAATAGTAAAAATGGGTCGAGCAGAGATTAAGATTGTGTCAGATAAATTGGAGCAGTGGCAGATCCTAACCCAGATTCGTCTTACGTCTGCTGATCGGATTAGGATAGTATGGGGTGCCAAAGCGGTATGTTGAGCACTCGTGCTGTAATTGTCGTGCCTCTTTATCGGGAGTTCATGTCTGCAGCGGAAGAGTTTTCGCTTCGGCATTCTCTTGAAGTGCTTTCAGCGTACGATTTTTTTGTAATCTGTCCTAGTGAACTATTGAACTACGCATCAAGAATAAGGCGAGATTACTTGGCGAGCTTCCATATTCAGACCTTCCCCTCGAAATATTTTTCAAGCGTTAAGGGCTATAATGGATTGCTAATGAGTAAGGAGTTCTATCGTCAGTTCGAGCGATACGAATATATCCTTATAGTCCAGACTGATGCTCTCGTTTTTGCGGACCAGCTTGAAGAGTGGTGCGACCGAGACTATTCCTATATTGGTGCACCTTGGTTTGAAGGGCATACGCGACCAAAAAAGCCATTGTCTTTTGCGGGGGTTGGAAATGGGGGCTTTTCTCTTCGCAAAGTAAGCGACGCCATAAGAGTGCTTGAGTCCTCCCTGTTTGGCGCTCCGGAGAATGGACGAGTAAGGCTTGGAATTGAGGAGAAATTTCGTTTGTCGAGCCTAATCTTGCATTGTATTGCGTTGTCGTCGTCACCTCCGTTCGTGACACTGGAGGTTAACGAGGATATTTACTGGGGCGCTGTTGCTCCTCTGCGTCACAATTGGTTTGTAGTTCCACCAGCGGAAGCAGCTGTTGACTTTGCTTTTGAGGTGGCTCCAGAGTATATGTTTGAACTAAATGGCGAGCGACTTCCTTTTGGCTGCCACGCTTGGGAGCGTTACAATCCGGAGTTCTGGCGTGAGAGAGCAAGGGATATTGGACTGGAGCTACCCTGACATAGATTGAATTTAACTATGCACTAGTCACTGCGGTTCAGAAGTCGTTCCTTGTTTCCATTCGATTAGCTGCTGTCTTAGCCATTTCGCTGAAATGGCCCAGTCGGCTAATGGCGCTCCTTGGATATCTGAAGTTGTCAGCGCTGCAATTGCCCTATCTGCCATTTGAGTTATTTCACCGAAAGGAACTAACCAATTCAAATGCTCGCGCATGACGTATTCTACCGAGTCAGTACTGAAGGCGACCACTCGAGCGCCTACAGCCAGCGCCTCATATATTTTCACGGGATAGCTAAAACTGCCAAAGGTATCGGGCTTGTTAACACACAGCACCACATCGGCGCTCCTGACAACATCCACTACTTTATCGTCAGCGACGTAACCTAGGTGATTAAGGTTGTTGGGTAAAGATATACCCGGTTCCAATCGGCCAGAAAGCATCCAGTAAACATTGGGGTCGTTTCTGCCGATATACTCAATGAGACTGAAAAGTTCCTCGATTCCACGACTGCGATAGAGGCTGCCACTGTATGCAATGATGGGCCTGTCTTCTGGTAGCCCGAGGCTTCGTCTTGAGGAGATTTTGTCACCTGGGGTGAACTGGGGGTCTGCGGCCATTTCGATGATGGCCGAATTTCGGTTAGGTCTACCAACTGACATGAGTTTTAGCAGGCCGGGACCGGCTGCTGTAACGCCTGTGCAGCGCCTTAAGGCTCTTCGCCACAGCCAGTGTAGTGGTTTGCACCAAGGAATGTAGCTCTCATAGTTGTCATACGCATCAATGAGCGAACTGGCGCCTGTTTGTCGGCCGATCAGTTCGGCGCAAATGCCAAAATAGGTATCTGAGAAGCCGATAATCCAGTCAGCTCGCATGGTCTTGGCCAATTGTATGGCTACGCGATAGAACCTAAGGGGGTTGGGTGCCAGATTTACGGAATGCCAGTTTATTCCATCTCGGTGTGCTTGAAACTCTTCACCTTTTCCATAGTTGAGCAATACTAGGTGAACTTCATCACCCATCTCTGCAAGGTATCTAGCCAGGTGGAAAAACCGACCGTAGGGTCGCCGCCAAAGATCCCTGCTTTGGGGTGCGCGCTTGCAGAGAATAATAATTTTCATAAATAGCTAGTGCTGGAATTCACCCGCCAACGCTTCCCTGAATCTGGCATTGACGATATCCCAACTAAAATTTTCAGCGTGCTCTTGGCATGATTTGGCATCAACTGCCTTATCTCCGAGAAGGTCCAATACGGCCTCTACGAACGCATCATGCCGACCCTCCGGAACGAGCCGTCCATTTTTGGCAGTAATGGCGTCTGGCACTCCGCCTAACGAGAAGGCCACTGTGGGCGTCCCGAGAGCGGCTGCCTCTATGGCCACCATGCCGAAGCCCTCGATGTCACCTTTCACTCGCCTTAGGGGCAAAATCTGCACGTCGGAAGCGGCGTAGCAGGCCCTGAGGTCTAAGTCGTCAAGCTGGCCAAGAAAGACTATGTGGTCTCTGTGCTCGCAATTTTCAACTGCTGAGAGCACGTCTTTTTCTTCACCCAACTGGTTAAGGCTCTGCTCCGGATTTTTGCCGACAATGACCAACCCTGCATTGGGTTCCCGGGATAGAATTCCTGGCAGGCACTTCTCTACGAAAACAGAAAGCCCCTTGCGTTGAGTCATTCGCCCGACAAAAACGATTATCTTTTCAAATGGAAGTCGATGCCTAGATCGAAACTCGGCAAGTACTTCAGCAGACGGCATCTTGGGAATTTCTGTCCCTGGATTCACGACTACTATTCGTTGTTCACTCACTCCTTTGTCTATCGAGAGTTCTCGTGTGCTGCGGCTATTGACGATTATCAGGTCCGAGTTTCTTATGCAGGGAACAAAAATTCTCTGATACCAAAAATTGTCTACCACGATGTCCAGGCCGTGAAGGTAGATTGCGGTTTTGCATTTGAACAGTAGAGACAGTATGCGCAGCGTCGGCGCGATCAATCCGCTGCCGCCTATAACAATATCAAACCGCTTTCTGTGGCAGGCTCGGAGGGCTAGCAAGGTGGACATCAATAGAAAAGGTGCGAGTTTTTCGGAAGTTTCATGCACCATAGAGGCTTTGGGAAGGTGCTGCACACATCCTTTGGGTCCTATGACGGTAAGTTCTGCATACTCTGTAATACCGCAGGCCAAATGCTGCATAAGGCGTTCCATGCCTCCCACCAGTGGCGGCAGGTTTCGGGTGATTAGCAGAATCTGAGGCCTATTTTGCGGTTGTGGCATTCGCTTTGGGTTTCTGTAATATCCAGATATGGGGTGTGGCCCATTTCATATATCTCGCGACAAGGTTGGCGGCCCGCCACTTCAAGGAGCCGTGTTTGAGCATATAGCTGACCGCGAAATCATCGGGGCTGGCAATTACTTTGGCCGAGTAATCGATAATATTGAATGGGCTACAGAGTTTGCGTAGTGCCCAGTAGCTCACATGTTTTTCATGGTAGTAATCGCCTCTTCCCGCAAGTCGCATGTACCGGTGGGCCAGCGGCCGTGGCAGGAGAGACAGGAAAGGTAGTTTGTAATGTGGCTCCATGATCATTACGCGGTTGTTACCGGAGAAATAGCAGAAGCCACCCGGTTTCAATACCCTGAATATCTCGGCGAACATTTGGCTGGCATCAGGTACGTGCTCATATACGTGCGAGCAAACGACTACATCCACGCTGCAATTCGCCTTACTCAGGTGCATGGCGTCGCCGTGGGCAAAGGTCAGGTTATCCTTGTTGAAGGCGGCCTGCGCATGAGCCGTGGCCGGTTCGTCAATGTCGATACCTGTTACATGTCCGAAATAATCCGCGAGGCAGTTGTCGATGATGCCGCTGGAACTACCCACGTCCAGCAGGGTCAGCCTGGTCAGATCCTCTGACCCAGTGAAATCCTGGCAGACCTTGACGATGGTGCCGGCTTTTCGGGATCGTTCCTCGGTATCGAACACTGAGGGTTTCAGGGCGGAGTAATTGAACTGGTAGTTTCTTTCGGTCATTTTCTGGAAACGCGGAACGAGTCGGGGAGTATTTGGCGGTAACTCATGTGAACTTATGGGCCAGTTCAATCGTCTCGCGTATCTCAAGGGTGGCCGGTGCAACCAGCTGCAGCTCTGCCAGGGCGTTATTGACCTGAGCGGTGATGCCATTGCTGTCCAGTCCAATCCAGGACAGCTGGTGCTTGTGATCTCCGTGCTCTATAAACTGGTCCGGCAGGCCAAGGTTGATAATTCTGGAATCCATACCCTTGGCGGCCAGCAGTTCGTTGACCATCGATCCCGCACCCCCCGCAACCGCATTCTCCTCCAGCGTCACCAGCAATTCATATTCTCCGGCCAGTCTGAGCACCATCCCCGCATCCAACGGCTTGACCCACCGCATATCCTCCACCGTGGCGTTCAACTCCTCCGCTGCGGCCATCGCTTCCGGCAGCAGGGTACCGAAGCTCAAAATCGCCACCCGCTCGCCACGGCGCACTTCCACCGCCTTGCCGATCTCCAAATCCGTCATCTCGTCGACAATCAGCGCCCCCGGCCCGGTGCCCCGGGGGTAGCGAATGGCCGCCGGTCCCTCGTATTGGTAGGCGGTGTACAGCATCTGCCGGCACTCGTTCTCGTCCGACGGTGCGCCGATCACCATGTTGGGAATGCAGCGCAGGTAGCTCAGGTCGAAGGCGCCGTGATGGGTGGGGCCGTCCTGGCCCACCAGGCCGGCCCGGTCGATGGCGAAGGTGACGTCCAGGTTCTGTAGTGCCACGTCGTGGATCAACTGGTCGTAGCCGCGCTGCAGGAAGGTGGAGTAGATGGCGACCACCGGCTTGAGGCCGTCGCAGGCCATGCCGGCGGCCAGGGTGATGGCGTGCTGTTCGGCGATGGCCACGTCGTAGTAGCGGCCCGGGAAGCGCTTGGCGAATTCCACCATGCCGGAGCCCTCGCACATGGCGGGGGTGATGCCCAC
>JAGQNT010000218.1 GCA_020427965.1 Candidatus Saccharimonadota bacterium
AAAACCATAAGAAGTGTTCGCTGAAATAGTCATTGGCATACTGAATATCTAGCAGGCCAAGACTACTTGCCTGCAATGCCGAGCTGGCTGCCACAAATGCCGAGTTGATAATCAAAACCGAGATAGTGGCCGACAAAATACCGTAAATGATACTCTCTACCACAAACGGACCACGGATATAACTGGTACTGGCCCCGAGCAGTCGCATAATTTGAATTTCATCGCGACGATTAAAGATAGCCATTTGAATCGTATTAAATATAATGAGCGCCGAAATAATCGTAAAGGTAATGACCGCCGCCACGCCAATCTGTCGGAGTACATTGGTGGCATGAGTAATCTTGTCGATCGCCTCCTTGCGATCGCCCGAATAACTAGGCTCATCCGACTGCAGCGCCGCCACGTCGGCCAACGTCAAATAGTCCTTGATATCCTGAATCTTGTTGAGGTCGACCGGCTTGATCAAAATAGTCGCAGGGAGCGGATTGGAGGTTGCATTGATGGCGTTTAGTAGGTCCTGGTTGCCAGCATTTTGTTCCATGTATCGCTGCAAGACTTGGTCTTTTGACAGATACGAAACTTCCTTGACGTTCTCAAGTCCGCGCAGTTGCTGCAATAGATTGTCTTTTTGCTCCTCGGTGACACCGTCGTTGAGATAAACGGAAATATCAATCTTGTCGGTTATCTGCGCGATAGTGTTGGTGAAAGTCGCGTTAGTGATTAACGAAAACAGGATGATTGTGAGCGTCACTACCATCACCGCCATGGCAGCGATCGCTAAACTGGCATTACGAATAAAGTTCACGATACCGGTATGGATGATGCGCAGGAAGGTTATGATTTTACGTTTCATACGGGCTCGTCGGCTCTATCTTTCTAGCTTATAAGTCGCATTAGCGCGGTCACTGGCAATCTTGCCGTGCTGAATGGTAACAACGCGTCGCTTGAGTTTGTTCACGATCTCTTGGTTGTGAGTTGTCAGCAAGACAGTAGTGCCGTATTTATTGATCTTTTCCAGAATACGAATCACGTCCCAGGCGTGTTTGGGGTCAAGGTTACCGGTTGGCTCGTCGGCGATCAAGATTTTGGGTTGGCGAACAATGGCACGGGCTATCGCCACGCGCTGGCGCTCACCACCAGATAACTCTAGTGGCATGTTCTTTTCTTTGCCCTTTAAGTTCACGATGTCTATGACCTTGGGTACGGTATGTTTGATTTCGCGGTTCCCCATACCGACAATTTCGAGCGCGAAAGCAATGTTTTCGAAAACTGTCTTATTGGGCAACAGCTTGAAGTCCTGAAACACCGTGCCAACGCGGCGACGCAGCAGCGGAATATCTTTGTCCTTTAATTTGTCGTAGTCGATACCACCGATGATAATTTTGCCACTGGTTGGGCGTTCTTCTCTGGTCAGCAGTCGAAGTAGCGTCGTCTTGCCAGCGCCACTCTGCCCCACCACGATCACGAATTCTTTGGGCTCCACATGCAAGCTGATGCGGTCCAAAGCCGGCCCCATACTTTTGTTATAGGTTTTAGTAACCCGATCTAACAGAATCATTAGCAGTATTATACCTGATATGCTTTGCTTCGTGCTAGCCTAGGCGGCTGCGTCAAAATAATCAAGCAATTTCCTGGAACGCGTGCGCAAATCGGTCACCAGGTCATGCTCACCTAACCGTCTGGTCATGACGTGTCCGACCCTATCTACGGTGCGCAGCGATGCCCTTCTGATCAGGTGGTTATCAAACCGCTTACTCGCCTTATCGAACACATACCCCGTGTCCAGCATGGCGCGAAGTTCGAAATACTGTAAACTTTGGTTTTCGATTCTGCCTGACTCAATCAATGCATTTGCGACGAGCGCAAAGTGTCCAATCACTCCCCCGTAAGCAGCAATATATGCCTGCCACCAACGTTCAAAGACGTGCGGTGGTAAGGCGGCTTGCATTTTGAGGATGTCGCCAGGAATCAATGGCCTGACGCCAACAAAACCCATTTCACCGTCCAAAATATTCTGCAATTGGGCGAATTCATCAATGCGTAACAGTCGTGCCAAAGTACCGGTCTTCGTGGCGAGTTTTTCGCCAATACTACTGTCCGCATGGTCGTGGCCAGTCATGGTCCTGAGTTTATGCATATCGAACACGACACCGTCTTTACCGACACGTTGTTGAGGGAAAACGTCGCCCACGCCTTCCAGTTGCAAAATTTCAGAGGTTGCATTTAGCACAGTGTCAGCAATCGGTTTGATGAGCTGCACAACCTTGAGGTCTCGATCGTGCCGCTCCTCGCTCAACAACCATTCTACTCGCTGCAGTTCACTGGCCATGATTGTCATAACTGTAGCACAGCTTACCTAAGTTGCTTATGTATGACTATAAATTTCGGCAGTAATAACTTATATAATTAATTATATAAGTTACTAGTGGCTACTTACCGAGTGCGTATTCCAGGTACGCATCGATAAACGGATCGAGATTGCCACCCAGAACGTCGTCAGGATCTTGAGAAAGATACTCGGTACGAAGGTCTTTTACCTGCTTGTAGGGGTGGAGTACGTAGCTGCGAATTTGATTACCCCAGGCCGCTTGCTCGTTCGGGCCTTTGAGATCACCGATCTTTTCGGCATGTTGCTCTAGCTGCAGTTGCGCCAGTCGTGAACGGAGAATAATCATGGCTGTTTCTTTGTTTTGTAATTGGCTGCGCTCGTTTTGAATTGCCACGACGATACCTGTCGGCAGATGAGTGACACGAACAGCTGAGTCGGTCGTATTGACACTTTGACCACCGTGGCCACCACTCCGATAGACGTCAATTTTGAGATCTTTTTCGTTAATGTCGACCTCGTCAGGTGCGTCGATTTCGGGCATCACTTCGACTTTGGCGAAGCTGGTCTGACGTAAGTTATCACTGTTAAACGGACTGAGTCGAACCAGCCGGTGCACGCCATGCTCCCCTTTCAATCTGCCGTAGGCATCAGGGCCGTGAATTTCCAAGGTAACGCTCTTGATACCGGCTTCTTCGCCTGCTGACTCATCCACCGTAGTGACTTTCATTTCAGCGCTTTCAGCCCACCGCACGTACATTCTGAGTAGCATTTGCGCCCAATCCTGTGCGTCCGTACCACCCGCACCTGCATGAATACTGAGTACGACGTTGTGATGATCGTATGGACCCGTAAAACGCAGCTGTAATTTGAGGCTGGCATAGCGACTGACACAGTCATCCAGCGTACTACTAAGCTCTGACTGCATCGATTCATCCTCTAAGGCAATCATGTCGTTGAGTTCATTGAGTTCACTTCGTAGATAGAGCCACGGCTCGAGCTTTGCCTCTAAGGCACCGATTTTTTTCATGATACTCTGCGCCGATTCGGTGTCAGACCAAAAGTCTGACGCCTGACTCTGCTTCTTCAATTTTTTTAGTTCTTGGTGCTGGTCATCAACATGGAGTTTGTCGGCCGCACGCTCTACTTCTAGGTATAAATCTTGGGTGGCGTTGCGGAGTTCGTCCATGACTAGCTTGCCTTTTGCCAGAGCGGTTCAAGTTGCTGGTGCAATTGTTCCGCAAACTGTTCGCCGCAGGCACCAAGCACGCCAAAACCCCACACATCATCCTGGAACATACCCCGAGCAACTGCTACCATATCGTCTCTGGTGACAGCCCGAATACGATCCGGAATTTGGTCGTAATTCTCAATCACATCCTCAAAGAAGTAGCGCTGGCTGTAGCCAGACGAAGTTCCACCAACAGTCTGGGCGCTACGCTGAAAACGGCCAAGTGCATATTGTTTGGTGGCGGTTAAATCGTCGTCGCTGATGTGGCCTGCAATAAGCTGTGTGATTTCATCGACGATGACGTCGAGTAACGCCGGCGCGTTCTTGTCGGACACCTGGGCACCAAACCACCAGTTACTGACATCTCGCGTTTGGTTGAGACCCGAGTTCATACCGTAAACTAGGCCGTGTTCACGTGCACGCCCCAGAATCTTTGAATACAGTGTTTCGGTTAGCATGGTGTTCACAAGGTTCAGGGCGTCAGTCTCGGGGTCGGTCAAACGACGTTTCATGAACGTATCGAGATAGAAGTATAGGTTTTCGACGGTATCATTATGTACATAGACTGGTTTTTGCAAGGATTTTGGTCGTTCCGCCGGTAGTGCAAAGCGACGACCGTTGTTTGGTAGCTCGATATTAGCAAACATTTTCTCTAGCGCCGTACGACGACTGGCCGACAAGTCTCCCGCCACGATAAAGCGCATGTTTGGCGTGATATGCGTCATGGCGTGATGGTCAATAATGTCCTGTAGACCAACGTTGTTCATGAGCTCCAAGCGTTCGGTATCAGTCTTGACCAGTAGCCCAAATGCGTCACGCATCTCCAGGCTAAGCCGACGAAAATGCTGATTCGCGCGTGAGGCCATTTCCTCCTGAACGTTGCCGAATTCGGCCTGAAATTCCTCTTCGAGAAAGAGCGGTCTACTAACCGCCACCAGCAGCAAGCTAATGACGCGGTCCCACTCAAAGTCCGCACATTCAACTTCGTAGGTAATGTCATACACACCTGTCGAAGCATTGCTGTAGGCACCGTTTTTTTCTAGTTCGGCCTGAAAGTCACGCGCCCTTGGAATCATCTCGTTGGCACCGAGCAATACGTGTTCCATCAGGTGCGGCACTTCCCACTTATTGGGATCGACCAAATATTCACCAGCTCGAAAGTTAATTTCGCACGTCATGACACTGGCGTGCGGTACATTCACGAACAAACCCTGCGCGCCGTTGGCTAATTGTACATGATGCACTGTATGCTTCATGCTACACCTGACTCTTCTGTATTGTTTGGCCCGCCCTATGCATCACTTTCGCTTGCGTGCTTTGGCCTTGCGCTGCCGCTCGTTCTTACGTGACTTCTTGCGACTGGCGACCGTCTTAGTTTTAGTTGTAGCAGACTTGTCGACAACTGGCGAGCCGTCACTGGCAAGTTTGAAATCAGTCTCGGTAAATTCTTCTTCGTTGTGAGTGATCTGGTCAATGTTACTGACAGACTGCCGAGCGGCACGAGTTAACTCGGTTTCGGCTGGCTCTTCCAGATGAGCAGCATCAATTGGCTCGGCATAGAACAATGTCCTGAGTACGTCATGACGCAGTGTCTGTTGCATTTCCTCAAAGTAGATCTGGCTGCGGCGGCGATACTCAACCAACGGATCCTGCTGACCCACCGCCATCCAGTGAATACCCTCACGCAAGTGATCCATGTTCTCTAGGTGCTGCATCCAGAGGTTGTCTAACACTTGCAGATAAATGTCACGTTCCAACTTGCGCATAATTTCACCGCCAAAAGCGGTCTCGCGCTGATCGTATAGTTCGCGGCCGGCCTGGGCCAATTTCTTTTCGAACTCGCCCACTTCGCTATCAAAGAGTCTGTCGAGGGTTGCTTCGTCAAAGGGAAAGACTTCGGTCAGAATGTCTTGGAAACCTTCGCTCGTCAGTTGCGGCGAACTGGCCGCCATTGCTGCTTCGTCGTCGATCATAAGCTTGAGTCGCTTGGAAATTTCTGGCTGGTTCAGGATTTCACGTCGCATGCTGTAGATGGCTTTACGGTGGCGGTTCATGACGTCGTCGTATTGCACGACGTTTTTACGCTGATCGAAGTGAAAACCTTCGACCTTCTTTTGTGCGCCTTCTAGACTTCTGGAAATCAGACGATTCTCGATAGGTGTGTCGTCGTCAACATTGAGGCGCTCCATGATGTTGGCGATGCGGTCACCGCCGAAAATACGCATCAGATCGTCTTCAGTGCTCACAAAGAACTGTGTGGTGCCGGGGTCACCCTGACGACCAGCACGACCACGTAACTGGTTATCGATGCGTCGTGATTCATGCCGCTCGGAGCCGAGCACGAACAAACCACCGAGCTTTTTGACCTCATCTGTAAGCACGATGTCAGTACCACGACCAGCAATGTTGGTCGCGAGAGTTACGGCACCCTTCTCACCTGCCTTTTCGACGATTTTTGCTTCGCGTTCGTTGTTCTTGGCGTTGAGTACTTGGTGAGGCACGCCAGCTTTCTTGAGGAGTGATGCAAGCTGTTCGTTCTTTTCGATAGAAACCGTACCAATCAGAACCGGCTGACCTTTGGTGTGGAGGGCTTTTACCTCGCGAGCAATAGCCGCGAACTTGCCCTGTTCGGTTCGATAAATTCTGTCCGAACGGTCAAGGCGGGCCAAAACACGGTTGCTCGGCACTTCGACCACATCCAGTTTATAGATCTGATGGAACTCTTCCGCCTCAGTTAAGGCGGTACCGGTCATGCCAGCCAATTTGTCATACAGACGGAACAGGTTCTGGAAGGAGATGGTAGCTAGCGTCATGCTTTCTTCTTGCACCTCGACACCTTCTTTGGCTTCGATGGCCTGATGTAAGCCTTCGTTATAGCGCCGACCAGGCAGCAAACGACCAGTAAATTCGTCAACGATAACAACTTCACCATCTTTGGTTACGACATAATCTTTGTCTCGCTTGAAGAGCGCCTGAGCACGTAGAGCTTGCTGGAGGTGATAAATAGTCCGAACGTTTTCCCCACCATACAGATTGTCGATGCTCAGGGCACGCTCGATTTTCTCAACGCCTTTTTCGGTCAGGATGACTGTTTTACGCTTCTCGTCTGTTTCGTAGTCGGTTTCGGATTTGAGCGGGCGGACAACTTTGGCAAATTGAGCGTAGGCGTTGCCGGGCGTCACACTAGGGGCGCTAATAATCAACGGTGTTCGGGCTTCATCGATCAGAATGGAGTCAACCTCGTCCACGATGGCATAGTGCAAATCACGTTGACGTAACTGATCGACTTCACGAACCATGTTGTCACGCAGATAGTCAAAACCAAACTCGTTGTTTGTGCCGTAGGTTACATCTGCCTCGTAAGCCTCTCGCCGGCTACATGGTTTGAGGTGACGAAATCGTTCATCATCGTGCTCCGTGTTGGTAAAGTTAGGATCATAAATGTATGACAATTCGGACATAATTACCGCTGTGGTCAGACCAAGGAAGCCGTAAACTTGACCCATCCAACCAGCGTCACGTTGCGCCAGGTAGTCGTTGACAGTCACGACGTGTACACCCTTTTCGGTTAACGCGTTGAGATACACGGGCAACGTCGCGACTAACGTCTTTCCTTCGCCGGTTTTCATCTCTGCAACATTGCCTTCGTGCAGCACCATGCCACCAATTAGCTGTACATCGAAGTGGCGCTGGCCGAGTGTACGGGTAGCAGCCTCTCGAACGACCGCAAAGGCATCTGGCAAGATCTTGTCGAGTGATTCTTTCTTCAGGCGTTTTTTGAGTGCGTCAGTCTGCTCGCGCAGCTGCTTGTCGGTCATCTTTTGGTATTTGTCAGCTTGCGCGTTAACATCTTTGACACGCTTGCGCAGCCGCTTGATGGTTCTCGCCTGCGGGTCACCTAACACCTTCTTAAAAACAGTATGCATACGCCTCCATACTCCCGGATTTAGACAATAGAAATCTTATCTCATCTATTGTACCGGTTTCTCCTCTGTTTGGCGAGAGTATTTTACGACAATTTAGCTTTCATGCCGAGGCACTACCGCGAGCCCGCGCGAACATACGTCTGTGTAGTTTGCCGGTCGCATGTCGATCTTTGTAGCGCTGTATCTGTTGCTTTAGTTTGACTTGCAGAATATCAACCGCCGCGTACATGTTACGGGTTTTTTCCTTGATGTTTACCGTTTCGTTCGGTAAATGCATGGTGACACTGCAGATGCACTCTTTTTGCCCCTTGGACTTGTGTTCTTTCATGTGCACTTCTAGGTGGGCACTTTCGCGGCTATGCCGCGGCATATATCTGTCGAGTCGGCCAAACTTTTTATTGACATATTTGCGGAGATTTTCGTCGATTACGAAGTGTTCGCCAGATAATTCGAGTTTTTGTACCATGGTTGATACTCCTTCCAGGGCGAGTCTGTTATGGCCGACTTCCCTTAGCTAACATTATAGCAACCAAAGCTAAAAATTGACTGTATGTATTGTCACTTTTCTGACACCAATTTGGTCAAATCTCTGAGCGGCCACCCATGTAAGCGCGTAGTACTTCTGGGATGACCACTTTGCCGTCTTTAGTTTGGAAGTTTTCAATAATGGCAATCATGGCGCGACCCAATGCGAAGGCCGTTGCGTCATTAGTATGAATCAGTGCAACACTTCCGTCATCCTTTTTGACACGAGTTTTCAAACGACGAGCTTGGTAGTCGGTCATGAAGTCTGCCGTATGTGTTTCACGGTACTTATCCTGTCCTGGCAGCCATGCTTCAATGTCGACACCACGTGCATTCGGCTTACCGATATCTGCGGTGCACTTCATTAATACGTGGTATGGAATCTGCAGCTGCTGCATCAGATACTCTTGGATGGCTATCATCAATAAGTGTTCGTCGGATCCCGTTTCGGCCGTGCTGAACGTCTCCATTTCCAGCTTGTCGAACTGGTGCATGCGCAAGATACCTTCGTTATCCTTGCCATACGTGCCGGCTTCTTGGCGAAAACTAGTCGAGTAGCCAACGTAACGCAGTGGTAGGTCCGCCTCGGGCAAGATTTCATTCGCGTACATGCTGCCCAGTGTGTGTTCAGCACTACCGATCAGCCAGAGTTGGTCGTCGTCACCTTCAATGTGGTAGCGGTCTTCGCGCGGCTCCAGTCGATCCATTTGATCATACGTATCTTCGCGAATCATAACTGGAGGCAAGATTGGCGTAAAAGCCTTCGGCTGTAGGTTGAGATTATTCTCTTTGATAAGTTTCTCAACGACCTGTTGATCAGTCAGGGTTGCTAACACAAATTGGATAATTGCAAATTGCAGCTGAACTAAATCGCCTTTGATGTACGCGAATCGTGCACCAGTAACCTTGGCAGCGCGCTCCTTGTCGATCCAGTCGCGGGCTTCACCTATTTCCCAGTGATTTTTTGGTTCAAAATCAAACTTGGTCGGTTCACCGACAGTTTTAACAACTTGGTTTTCATCTTCCGTTTCACCTACAGGTACGTCATCGGCAGGCATATTGGGGACTTTTTTGAGCAACGCGACAAACTCATCTTCAACGGCACCTAGCTTGTGCTCAAGATCAGCCAAGGCTTCTTTGAGTTCTCTGCCTTTTTCGAGCTGCTCCTCGCTTGGTTTTTGACCCTTGCTTTGCGCACTCAATTCATTACGTTGGCGACGTAGGTCTTCAACTTGTGTGAGTAGCTGACGACGCTCGTCATCAAAACCGAGTAGCTGTGTCACGTCAACGTCGTAGCCCTTCTGCTTGGACTTCTCTGCAACGGCCTCGGCGTTCTCCCGGATATACTGAATATCTAACATGGCTACCAGTATACTCTATTCAAAACTAAAGTGGACTTTACTAGACAACAGGCCTGACAGTATCTATTATTTGAATCACTATGAGTTTAGAAGTAAAAATCCACGACGCCCAAACCAAAATCTTGCGTGAGCTACTATTTCACCCGCAGGCTGGATTTAGTGAACTACAGAAACCAACTGGTCTAACGAGCGACCATTTTAACTTTCACGTAGCTAGGTTACAGGAACTAGGTCTGATGGAAAAGTTAGGACGTGGTCAGTATCGCCTGACACCTCGTGGCAAAGAATACGCTAATCGACTCGACACTGACAATAATACTATTGAACGACAACCGAAAATCGCCGTCATTCTCGCCATCGAGAGACGGATTGAGGGTCGAACTGAATATATTTTTCAGGAGCGGCTCAAAAATCCCTATTTTGGTTTTTGGGGATTACCGAGTGGCAAAGTCCGCTGGGGTGAAACCATTGTCGAGACTGCGCGACGTGAGTCACTTGAAGAAACGGGTTTGGATGCTGATTTTGCTGTTGCGGGCGTGTACCACGAGCACGTTCGCCAGATGGAAAGTAACGAAATTCTTGAAGACAAAGTATTTTTTGTCGTTAAAGGCACCAATCCGCGGGGCAAATTCTTAGACAATTTCGAAGGCGGCCACAACGAGTGGATGACGTTTGAAGAAGCAGACACGAAGGATAAGAAATTTGATAGTTTTTCGCACGAGATAGAAATATTGACCGCCAAACATTGGCTCAGTGAACGCACGGCCGTCTACAGTAAAGAAGTTTTTTAGACATGAGGCCCAGTGTTGTCATCTGCGGCAGCTACCATGCCGATCCGCCTGGATTGCGTAGAATATTTCAAGAACTGGAGACGACTGGCTGTCGAATTCTATCACCGATTTCTATTGATTTTGTCGACACTACGCAAGAGGTAGTACGTGCAAACTACGAAGATGGCTTTGGTATTGATGAACTAGAACGATATCACCTGCGCGCACTGCAGTCTGCCGATTTTATTTGGCTACACGCCCCAGGTGGTCACATCGGTCTTAGCGGCTTGTTTGAACTGGGTTTCGCAACGGCCATTCAAAAACCGGTCTATTGCCTTGTCAGTCCCGAGGATGCGATGCTGGCCACCCAGGTAAGAATCGTACCGTCTGCCTTTGCCGCCCTGCAGGACCTACGGCTTATTGCTTAGCTTCGTGAGGTGTGAAAGTGTCAGTTCGGTGCGTGCCTTGGCATATGAGCAGTACTCACAAGGCTTTGTCTGATCCATTAAATCCTTGCCGACCGGAGGCATGTCATCCGCATCAATAACCGCCTTCATCTTCGTAAGTGTTTTTTCGACCCAATCGTCATTACCCGTGTATGGAATGAGCTTGGTTGTAAACTGTAGTTGATCTCCAAAGCCGTCAGCATCCATTCGCGCGTTGGTATACACAAAGTAGCCAGTGTCGCTAACCGTGAAGCCATTTTGCCTAAGTAGCCACTGATACGTTTCCATTTGTCGCTTGTAGCTGATCTGCCAATCACTGTCTATGCCAACTTCCCTGGCTTTGCTTGTAGCCTTGTAATCGACCACTATCAGTTCATCTCTTTCGTTTACCCACACATCGTCCACTGCACCAAACACGTGCAGATTGGTTGGCTTATGCAGTGCCACCACACCCGTAAAATTGTAGCGCCACTTGTCCAGATCAGCATGCGCGAATGGCACGACGCCAGTGAGTTTGTTGGTCGTCATAATGGGGTGAGGTGTACCTGCAGCACGGTGAACGTCGAACTCTTTTTTGAATAGTTCGTCGATAGTCTTGTTGATGTTAAACGGCGGACTTGATGGGCGAGAAATTTTTAACCGAACATCAAGCCAGAAACAACGCGGACACTGCGTAAATAGTTCTATTTTTGAGCGTGACACTTTAAACGGTGCCGACTGCCCCGGTTGATACGGCTGACTGCGCTCTCTGGTATAACTCATGGGCTACATTGTATCAGTGTTAGCAAGGATGATCTTGCCTATATCCGATGGTTTGTCGACTACAAAATCAGCGGCTTTGGCGAGGTCTTCCCGGTTATCAAAACCCCAGGTTACCCCAACCGTTTTCATCCCTGAGGCCTTGGCGGCAGTGGCATCCGTTGCCAAATCACCGACCATCCAACACACGTCATGCTGCAGCCGCTGGCGGCGAATCAATCGACGAACTTTTGGTTCTTTGCCGAACGGCGCTGCGCCGGCGTAGACAGCCCGAAAGTACCCACTCAAACCATGATGCTGCAAAAACCGACGTATTGTACGCCGACTACTCGCACTCAGTATATATAATGTGAAACCTTGTTCGTGCAGCACCTGAATCTGCTTTACCATGCCGTCAAACGGACGAACCTCGGCGACCTTTGCGCGCATTTGCCGGCGACCTTTGTAGTAAACGCTTGGAAGTTGCCACCACGGCACCCCCATCTTGAGTGCCATGTCTTTCATGTGCATATGCACGTACTTCTTAACCTCCGCAGACTGTGGTTGGTAATCCTTTTTAGCCTGTTGCCAGAGGAAATCGAATACGTACGGAAAACTATCCGAAATGGTCCCGTCAAAATCAAAAACAACAACTGGTTTCCCCATGAGCTATGGCCGAAGCGCTCCAAAGAAGACCTGCCACGCCAGTGCCGACTTGGCCACGAGACTCAATATCATATACCACCGCTCACCGTACAGATAGTCTTTCCATGGTCCGATTTTCTGGTACTGCAAGTACATATTGACTGCAAAACAGCCAAAGAACACAAACAGAGATACATAAATACCGTACACAAACCCTGGCACTTGCCCGCTACCGTACACATTTGTTGCAAACAGGTAAAAGGCTACGCCCAACCAGGGTGCAAGGCCCGCAATACATCCAACGAGGTAGCTCGACCAATTAATCTTAGTCCGTCCTTTGACTGGATTACTCGTTTCCATAACCAACCCGAGTAGGTTCATAACGGCGGACAGGACAAAGACCAGTCCCAGACTGACCGCGTCATACATGCCGGTGAGCACGGCGATGCCAACCAGCATTGTACTGGCACTGATGGCGTACTCGAACCAGCGCAAACGGTTGATGCCCTTAGCGAGGTCAGCTTCATACTTCGAGCGATACGCCGTGGCCATCAACACATGGGCCATGGCCGACATCAGGAAAAAAGCCGCCACCAGATACATCATGTTCAGGTCGAACAAATGATGCGTTGCCGGGGCTAATACAATGTCACCCGTCGTGGTCGACTGTAAGCTATCAACAGATAAGAATGATGCCGAAATTGGGAAGGTTTTTGAAGCTGAAAGTAACAAAACAATAAACGCCTGCAGTGTGTGTAAGCCGGCGAGCCACCAGTTCCATTTGTGGAGCGCAGCTAGTGTTGGTGCATTATGTAAAGACTTCCGTACCATACTTGCACTATACTAGAGCTATGACCGAGCAAGCAACTTTGGGTGGTGGCTGTTACTGGTGTTTCGAGGCGATCTACCAGCGCATTGAGGGCATTGAAAAAGTAGAATCTGGCTACAGCGGCGGCACCGTCGAAAATCCGACGAGCGAACAAGTATACATGGGTGGCACTGGCCATGCGGAGGTCGTACAACTGACCTACGACCCAGCGGTGATATCATTCGAAACTATTTTGGAAATCTTTTTTGTATTCCATGATCCAACGACCCTCAACCGGCAGGCTCATGATGTGGGCGACGAGTACCGCTCGATTATTTTCTATCGTACTGAACAGCAAAAACAGCTTGCACAAAATGCCATCGAAACATTTGCGCCGTCACTCTGGAAGGATCCGATCGTCACTCAACTGGAACCCTTCAGCAAATTCTGGCCTGCCGACGAATACATACAAGATTTCTACAACAAAAATCCAAACGCCGGCTACTGCCAAGTTATTATCGATCCCAAGATTCAAAAACTGCGACAAAAGTATTCCGCCATGCTAAAGCCCACCTAATGCAAGTCGCTCTCGGTAGCGTTGTAGTAGGTATAAACCGATCGATTCATCAAAGTCACTGCTGTCTATTTCGGGTACCGCTCGTGGTTCGACCCGGCCGCTCACAATCTCCCAGTCACTCGGCAGGTCACGTGGTTGCAAAATAGCAGGTGTTGTCGGGAATTCAAACGTTTGGATTGCAGGATTTGGCTGGCCATCGTGTGCGGCAATGATTGCAGACAGGCTTGCAAATTGCACCACGGTGAAATCTGGCCGAGCCGTAACAACCAAAGTATCCTCGGTTACTAAGGGTGATTCGCTGAGCATGCTCCGACACCGACCACATGGGTGTAAGGTCTCGGTTAACTTGCCACTGGCGTGATCTTCTTGCGGCGGCCCAATGATCGTTAGGACCGAGATGGTATCAAAACCAGCTTGCTCGGCTTTTGCGACGACTTGATCCTCTGCATGTATGTTCACGAGATCGGTTCCGTCTAACTTGACGTTGTAACCCAATGTACGCCCGTAGCGACCAGCCCCGCCAAGACACCACGCGCCCGCCGCCACGCCAAAATCACGATAAGACGCTGCCCTTTCCCGGAACTCACTCGTTTCGAGTAACAGCTGTAGCACGAAATCTCCTAGTTGCAGGCGACCAAATGTATGACCACCCAGGACAGATTCGGACACAACATCCCGCAGAAACACCGGGCGCTCAACAATACTCATGACCAGATCATGAGCTGATCTAATTTGCCCACCCGCACCTTCAGCGGGATCTACCATACGCCTCAGTATACCCTTATCTAGCTCTCGACCACCTGAACGCCACGCCAAAAGGCGACATAGCCACTAAAATCTTTGTGGACCGTCTCGATCGCTGAAGGTTTTGGCTCCGGGTAACAAAACGCCGCATCCTCGTTCTTTTGTCCATCTACCACAATGTTGTAGTACTGGCACTCGCCCTTCCAGGGGCACGTGTAGGGCGTCGGACTTTTTTCCAACAGGTCGAATTTGACGCTCGATGGTGGAAAGTACCAGTTTTGCTCAATATAAATGAGGTCACTTTTATCGGCTTCGGCTACGACTTGATTATTCCAGATTGCTTGCATGATTTCTCCTCTTCTTAACGTTTACATCGCCTAGGATTAAGTTAGCTAAAAATGTAGCGCTCAACTTAGATATGTTATGACGCTCGGTTGTTTTATGAAAGCGAATGTTTGGATTATGTGCCAGCATTTTCTTTAACCCGACACTGCTGACGGCCACATCAAACCGACCGTGCACAATATCCGTCTCAATCGCAGTGTCACTTAACTCCTCGTAGCTGGTCTGAGACATAATCGTATTACGCAAGCTTCTTTCTATTGGCAGCCAGGCTTGGTCGCTCACCAGATATTTTGTCCAATTGTCTGAGACTTTTGCCACTAGTTTGGTCATGGACAGGCCTCTCTTAGGGTTCTGGGCGATCCGTTCGTAGATGTCAAAGTAGAACTGTCGACGTTTTTGGTAAGATCTAAATTCAGGTATATCGGCAAATAGCGGTGGCTCAAACAGGACAAGCTTGGCAACTTTCTCGGGACGCATCGCGGCCACCCTGCTTGCCACCAGCGCTCCCATGGAATGACCTACCAAGGCGTATCGTTTGATATTCAGTTTATTCAATAAAGCAACCACCGACCGTGCCTGATCACCGGTTGAGTATCGAATGTAGTCAGGTGTTGGCGAGCCTCCATGCCCTAGCAAGTCAGGTACGATGACGATGTGCCCCTGTTGGCTTAGTAGTGTAGCAAGCGGCTGCCAGAATTCTTTATTGCTGGCAATGCCATGTAGTAGCACCACCGGCTCTTTGTGGCCTGGATATGACGTGTATACCAACCGAAACGGCTGCTTGAGATTTTTGTGCCAAATTTGTTTCAATAATTTCATTATTCCAGGGAGTGAATCTGTGGGTGGTCCAAGCCGTAATAGTGAGCTATTTCGTGCCACATAGTGTGACGAATCTGCTCCTTGAGCTCTGCTTCACTATGTACCATTTCGGTGATTGGTCGTTTGAAGAGCGTAATACGATCCGGCAACGTCGTCTGCATGCCTTGGCGTTGCACTAGCGGAACACCTTCGTACAGTCCCAGTAAGGTCTGGTACGGCTTGAGGTTGTTACGCTGACGCTGCTCTTCTGTCGGCTCTTGTTCTAACAAAAAAGCCACGTTTTTAAGATTTTCGGTCTGGACGTCGGGCAATGAAGCCAGGGCTTCATTCATCAATTCCTGGAACCGTTCATCGGATACTTCAAACATAATTCCATTGTAACAGGCTAATTACACCATTACTATACTTTTTATAGTATTAAGAATAGATGCTCACTACCCTTAGTAACAGCCCTGTAAAGATTGCCACTGCCAACACAAAGATCCAGGCATAGTGTTTTCGTACATACCGGTGTAGTAGCGGGTAAAGCGCTTTTGTTGCCTCATACACCACCAGGTAGCGCACCATCCGAGCGATGACGGCCACCACCAGGAATGCCACGATAAAGAAATGATAATCGCTGGCAACATGCGTGAAAACTTTGTACGGCACTCCGGAAAAAGGTTGGTGTACCAACCCCAATACCCCCTGCTGGTCATACCATTCTGTCACTTGCTGGACCATTTTGGGTCGAATATACGGCAGGCTCAAAAACAGCTGCTGCGGTATCGTTATGATGAGTGCAATGATTGTTCCAACGATTGTGCCAAGCAAATCATACTTTACTAGGTCAAATTTGCGGTTAATTTTCATGAAAATCAGTAGGATCAACAGAAACTCCGGAATAATAAACCAGACAATTGCTTCTGCCGCTGCCCAACTAAAGATTAGCCAATTGGCCTCCCGACTCATGAAGAACCGTTCCATGAAATAGTTAAAGTGCGGATGTCCCGCCTCTCGTATTGCGTTTCGTTGTCGCCACCAAAAAACTGCCACAAACGGTGCAAAAAACAGCGCCATCGACATAAATATGACTGAAAAGTTACCAAGATAGCGAACTAGATACTCAACCATAAGACAACCATTGTATCGAAAATGAGTTGATAGTATAGACAATCGTGAAAGACTCGATTGAGACCTACGTAATCCTGGTGCCGAAATAATTTGCTGCGTTCATATAGCAGCCAGCCGGCCGTAACTACCAACACCAGGTATTGTGTTGACAGCGTTTGGCTTGCTAACACGACAAGTACCATACCCATCCCGACCACAGCCAACCCCAGACTTAGTCTGGCAGTTAGTGTGCCACCGTAGCGCAGCAGAAAGGTGCGTTTGTGAGCCTTGGCATCACCGGGTGCATCCTTGTAGTCCTTGAGGAGTGACAGCGATAATCGATTGAGTGACAAGCCGAGACCCAAGAGTACTGCCGCACCATTCGGGTCACCAAAAG
>JAGQNT010000219.1 GCA_020427965.1 Candidatus Saccharimonadota bacterium
AAGAACTCCTCAGCGTCCTGATTGCTTTTCACGCAATTGCGGACGAGGACGAACGGCCAGACCACTGCGGGGCCGTGCATTGAATCAAGCCCCTGTGATCTGCGGCACGCCGCTTGGGCGAGCATTTCGTCGGCATAAAGTTCATATTCTAGGACGGTGTTTCCATCCTCGTCGGTACGGGCGACTCCATACACGGCTACGGTATTTATCACGTTTCCACCTTTCATCTCGTGACCGCACACTTTGTACGGCATACCATTCTTATTATCAAAAATTTCTTACCGATACTCTGTGAAATTACGTACAAATTGCAAGGCACGCATAGTACACCCAATGGCTTCACGGCTGCCCATAATGCCATACCGCTAACAGATAAAAAGGTATTGACCCACCTCTATTTTTGTGCTAAGATCGGTTGGTAACTTATTACGTAATAACAACTCGCTTCCGCGTGAATGAGCAAGTCCGTCTGATTTAACAGGGATACTACTCGCCACCGGAGCTTTTAAATGGGAGCAAAGCGCTATGAAAGCACTTCTCGGTACCAAAATTGGTATGACCCAAATCATCAGTGAGGATGGCGTTGCAACACCTGTAACGTTGATTCAAGCTGGCCCTGTGACTGTGACTCAGGTCAAGTCTGTCGAATCCGACGGCTACAACGCAGTTCAAGTGGCATATGGTGAGGGTAAGAACCTGAGCAAGGCCGTTGCTGGACACGTCAAGCCAGCACAAGTGACCCCGAAGAAAATTCGGGAATTTCGCGTGGATGAGCTTCCCGAAGACCTCAAGGTCGGCGACAAGATCGATGTTAGCCAGTTCGAACTGGGCGACATCGTTGACGCCACCGGTACCAGCAAAGGTAAAGGTTTCGCGGGAACCGTCAAACGGCACAACTTTAACACCAGTAAGTCGACGCACGGTGGCAATGGCTACGTACGTAAACCTGGTTCGATCGGATCAATGTATCCAAAAAAAGTCTTCAAGGGCAAACGCATGGCTGGCCGCATGGGCCACGACCGCGTAACGGTCAAGAATTTGGTCGTTG
>JAGQNT010000220.1 GCA_020427965.1 Candidatus Saccharimonadota bacterium
ATCCGTACGACTATCTCGTTGACGTCCTGCAGCGCATCGATCGGCATCCGGCCGCCGACGTCGCGCAATTGACGCCGCGGCTGTGGAAGGAGTACTTCGCGGGTCAGCCGCTGCGTTCCGATATCTCAACGACTACGGGATAGGAAGGACGCCGCGGGGTTACCGCTTACAGCACTGCCGCCACCGAGAGCGCGGGCTGGCCGAGAACTTGTCGGCCATTGCTGACTGCCAGCTTGCGCCAATTGAACGCCTGCAATGCAGCCGACACCTGCCGTACGACCGTCAGCGCCTTCGAACGGCAGGTCTCAAAGTCATCGAAATGGCGCTACCGACCCGAAGTTGCCGCTCGATTGATGGCGATTCCTAACTCGCGCCCGAAACCGTCTGGGCTCATGCAAAAGCTCACGGTTTCACGCCAAGCGGACGAGAGCGCTGACGATATTAAGCGGCTCGCAATTGCCGCATTGCGCAGCATTCAGAAACTCCCTGATCCCGTGAAGTCATTCTTCTGTCAGCCACAGTGCGACTACATCCTGTACGACTATAATTCTTAAAACGTTAGTAGTAACCTTGCATGGACTGATTCTATTGATTCATGCACGCAACCGCATAAAAATTGTATCCACACCAACCGCCAGGAACTTCAGTTTGTATGGGCTGAATAATTTTTCGCCTTGATCCGCAAAGATTACTTACATATGCGTTAAAGTCTCCACCATGTTGTGGACAGGCCACATGCTCGAAAAATGGCACGCCTTTCTCGCCTTGCTTTACCAAGTGAATTTCAGCGCTAGCTGTGTCAATTCTGTTCTTAAGCGTGGTTACTTCTGCATTAAGCATTTCAATTATGCCGTTTAGTCTTGCCTCTAGCGCATTTTTTTGGTCCTGGAGTTCCATGTGTCTTGCCTGATTGGCAGACGCTAGATCATAGCCAAACATTTCCTCAGTCGGCATTTCTACATTATACGTTCCGTGGTTTGTGTCAACGCCAAGAACAAATCTTTGGAATTTCTTTGCTCCACTGCTTGTTTCCTCAGGTGTACGCTCACATATTATTGAAAACGGTCTGTCGATGCTAGTTTCAGGAGTACTTCGATCAATAACTACAGGAGTCCCTGCACTTGATAAGGCTGTCGATGAACAGGTCGCGATGCTATTGTCGAACGCAGCACCTCTGAATATGACATTAGTTTTATCGGGATTGAAGTCTAGTCTGACAATTACGGATCTGGGTTGCTGAACGTAATGCCGAACGAACATCCCGTTGTGCTCTAGTGCTTTACAGTCATTAAACGACCTCAGTGCCGCCCCAACAACCGTGAGCTCATAACGAAATGATGCACGCCGAAAATCTTTCTTCGACAAGAACTCCTTGCAAAATTCTGAAACAGTAGATCGTGCTTCGGAACTGTTGCCAGAAAATCCTATGTTCACCTTCTTCGCCACGATTGATAGAGACTGATCGCTTTGGCCTTCGCGGATTTCGCCGTTTGATTCGCAATGCGCGGTGAACAAGAAATTGTTTTCGGCGTATTGTCTAGCATCAAATGAAACGTCCTGAACGGCGCCCGCGTATACATCTCCACATGTGTTGGATGTCTCCGCGAATACACATGGGGAAGTTGCGCAAAGCAAAAACATCATTTGAAATCGATACTGCATCACTCGTCTCCGCAAAAACATATTTTTGGGGGCGCCTGCCACTAACTTTCTCGGAACAAGTATCTCCAACGGATCGGCCGCAAAGTATTGATTTTATGATAAATAAACGCAACTAAAAAAAGTGACTATGCTTTCCGAAAAACCGGTATTTGAACAGAACTGTCCCCACAGGGCCATCGCACTCGGAAGTCATAACGGGCGAATTACAAGCATGCGCATTCTGATGTCGTCGTCCCAGGCAGCGCGCTTTCGCTTGAGCCGCAAGTTGGTCTTCCCTACATCGGTTTTGTCGGCGCGGATCAGGTTGAGGACGATTTTCTTGAAAAGCGACAGGTTCAGTTGGGCGTTGTCCTTGCGCACCATGCAGTCTTCCTCGCCAAAACAGACGTCGAGCATCCAGTGAAGCCTGTTCTCGATTTCCCAGTGGGCGCGCACGGTCTGCGACGGATCCTGTTGATTGAATTGTCTTGAATTGTTATAGCAGCGCTGCTTGAAATCAGCAACCTTGTCGCCGACAATGCGCTGGGAGACCAAGCAGCCCACGGTCTTGCATGCAGGCCAGAGTTCGGTATCGATATCGAAACCACTCGGCGTTGCCTATCCTACCAAGGGAGGCCCCCCGGCTCTGCCGGGGAGGCAGTAGAAGTTTGACGTTTCATGGGGTGCCCACCGAGGACACTTCCAATCGTGAGCCGCCAAGCACATGAGAGGAAGAATCCCGATGGACA
>JAGQNT010000221.1 GCA_020427965.1 Candidatus Saccharimonadota bacterium
ATACGGGAGGGTATGGACGGCTTCTTTGAGTTCGCGGATATCATCGATACCGCGGTTGCTGGCGGCGTCGATCTCGTAGAGATCGACGCTTGAGGTACCGATTTCCTGCGCAAATATGCGCGCCAAGGTCGTCTTCCCTGTTCCCCGTCCACCACAGAAAAGGAGAGCGTGCGGAATAGTCTTTTTCTTAATGGCGCCTTCTAGGACAGTAACGATATGGTCTTGATCGCGTACCTCAGCAAACGCACTCGGGCGGTATTTACGGTAGAGAACCGTGTTATTTTCACTCATGCGCTCTAGTATACCATCACTCAAAACGAACGTGCTGACGGACATAATCTCGCAAGAGACTCATATCATAGGAGAGATTTTGACTACCGAGTAAGACATAACCAAGGCGGCGGGTAGCGCCACCTCGTAGTGACTCATCAAACACCACAGCGGCTGTATAGCCACTGGCGGGTAAGTAGCCCTGCTTGCCACCGCGATAGTCTGGGTCAAGGCGCCAGGGACTATTGTTAAGCCAGCCCTTAGTTGGACTGAGATATTGGGTCAGTCCGGTGATATCAAACACATGCCGGCTGTTGCCATACACTTCTCGCAGTAACGTTCGTACATCCATGGCACTCCCTACATTTTCCACGCCAAGCCCGGCGGTATCAACAAACCGCAAACGCGTGTTGGTACTACTGGCACGAGTATTCATACGAGTGAGCAAGTCGGCATCACTGCGTGCCAGCGCGGCTGCAGCGTCATTTGATGATTCCAAAAGAAGCGGGAATAAGAGGGTGTGCTTTGTATACACCTCACCAGTAATCAGACTGCCTGCCCTGCCCTCCGCAGCTACATCCTGCCAGGTAATGGTCGTAGTGCTAAACAGATCATCTGAATGATAGACCGCCTCAGCAGTTGCAAGTTTTGTAAGTGACGCCAGTGGTAGCAGCTCGTGTTCATGATAGGCAGTTAACACTTCACCGTCTTCCATATCAAACACCAACCACGCATCGGCAGAAATGTGCTGGACGTTAGCTAGAGAAAGGCTATAAGAAGGTGGCGCAAATATCTCTACGGTCTCCAAAAGAAACATCACCGCTAGTGACCCTCCAAGTGCCAAAAGCACGATGAATTTCATGGATACTTGCTGGAGACGTCGTTTCATAGTGTGTGAGTATATAAATATAGTAGCGCATAAAA
>JAGQNT010000222.1 GCA_020427965.1 Candidatus Saccharimonadota bacterium
CAAGTCCCGCCCCAGGCACAAACTCCAAGTATTCGTTTGTGTGTCCTTTGGGACTTGAAGCCGCTTTGCGATATTTTTGAGCCTGTGAAAAAATATCCAAAGTGGGTACTGAACGAGTAACGTTCAAGTCCCACTTCTTACGCAAGCTGTCCACCTTACAGGTGCTGTCCACTTATTGGATATTTCTCATTCTTCAAAATATCTCACTAAGTCTTGCGAAAGTGGCTAACCACTTTCTCACCCGGCACAAACAAATACGTGGAGTTTGGTGTACTTGAACCGGAAGGGTCGATTGACATTTGTAGTAGTCGGCCTTATAAATCACGATCAGAGTAACGCCAGTCAGTCCAGGAGGATCACATGAATGAGGTGCTATCGATCGACAGTCTGCCGCTGAATCTGCGCATGGTGCTAAGCGATTGTTCAAAGTCATACGCTGAAGACAGTCAGAACGGTAATAAGGTCTTTGAGCTGACGCTGTATGATGCTGACGGGGATTGTAGTGCCGTTACGTTCGTGACCGAATCCGAAGTATGTTCGGCGGCCAAGGCAGCACACTTGCATGGCTTCAAGATCATTGAATATTGTCTGGATTTTGACACCGTGGTGTTCACCTACCAAACGGGCACCGTTGACGAATACGAGCTCGGCGGGTTTCTGATCAATCTGCTGCTGTACATCAAACAGCGCTCCAGATCGAGCAAAGCCACTTAGCGTCGGATCACCGGCGCTATTTTTTGTATTGAACATCTCAAGGTTCGATCTTTGACTTTTGTTGGCTCAGAGAGTAAAACTGGGAAGTGGTCAGGAGAGACCATCATTTCTTTGGAGGGTGACAGCGATGTCCAAACAACTGCCTGTGGTACAGATCCGTTGTACCGAGAGCAACATTACACTGCGGCTGCGTCGATTGGGAACTGAGCACGTCGTCTGTGGAAAATTTGAACAGCTTACTAGGATATCGATCCTGGACAAGGACGAGCATCGGTACCCCGGTGGCTGTCCGGATCAAAAGCTGCTTGATGGCGCTGCCGAACAAGCTGGCTGTCACGCTGTACGCTTGGTAAAGAGCGATCCGATCAAGCAAGAGATCACGGTGTGTTTTGCCGAAAGTACGGGACGGCTGGGATTCGGATTTTTTCTGGTTTGTTTGG
>JAGQNT010000223.1 GCA_020427965.1 Candidatus Saccharimonadota bacterium
GGTCAGACTCAAACTCATCATTAGTCCGCAGCGGATAAATAGGATGTCGATTAAGAGTAAAGGTGGAAGCGGCCACGGCCGCGTCGTCAGTGAAAATATTGTAATCGTTTTGTTGCAAGACCAAGAGGGCGTGCGGAAACAGAGACAAGAGTTGTTTCTCAAACAAGTCCACCGAAGCGGTTGGGACCGCTACGTAAAACACAATGTCGTCACTCTTATCACTCACCGCTAATTCCAGCGTATAGTGCCACGCTCTTTTCTCGCCACTCACCGCCTGCATACCAGCTAAAAACTGCCCCATGGTACCAACTAGTTCCGTGAGTGACATTTCTCGATCCTCGTCCGGCAATTCGGGCAAGGTCACCTCAAACAGTGTCATGTGAAGCACCTGCCAAGGTGGTACGCCTTCCTTCAGCCCAGCCACCACTCGACCCGCACGAATCAGTTCAATCAAGCGGCGATGCACCTCGTCTGTAGCATAGGGATTGTTGAGCCTGTCTAAAACTGACAGCGCATTATGGATTCCCTTGCTCTCAGCTAAGGCCACCACCTCTGAGACTTGATCTTTCGCGGTTTCAAGCGCCGCCGCCTCCGAAGCCAACTCGGTCTCGTTCATTTGGAACTCTGGCCGCAAGACCGCGTCAGGAGTAAATGTACCGTACTCAAACAACTCTTGTTTACCAACGGTCTCAATATCAGTGTTATCAATCTCTGGAGTACGATCTAATAGCTCTCGTTCGCGTCGAGCAATTTGTTCTTTAAGATAAGCAATCTCTTCTTCCGGTGAAGAAAACCGCAACGGACTATTCTCCTGCATACTACTAATAGTACCGTGTGCCGAGGGTTTAAGTTAGGTGCCTAGACACCACCCGGTGGACAACAAGCAAAAGAATTAGCGCTTAGCCAAAATTGTCCGTTTGTAAGTGGCTAAATGCTCGAGAGCCACACCAGTCCCCTTAACTACACAAAACAAAGCCTGGTCGGCCAAGACTGCCTTAACTCCCGTACGTCGTCGCACCAGCTCAGGAAAATTTCGCAATTGCGAGGTGCCACCAGTCA
>JAGQNT010000224.1 GCA_020427965.1 Candidatus Saccharimonadota bacterium
GGGACTTTTTGTGTTTATGTGGCTGGTACGTGAACCAGGTTGATTTCGTAAACAGCAACAGAATTGACTTTTCAGGAAAACCACTGTCTTTAGCTTCATCACATATCAGTTTCATTTGTGCTAAAAAGCAGGTATATCACGTACCAGCCACATAAACACAAAAAGTCCCAATAAGCCTCTTGGCGACTTGACAAAAGCAGGCTTTTGTCAACCTGAGAATCCAGTCATATGAGCGTTTCGGGCTTACATCTCTTTTTTTGCCCAGTTATGCTTGACGAAAGCTGCATATCCAAAGAGGTCGTCAAGCATATTTCATGGCCGGACAAGCTCGGATTTTGAGCACCAAAGAAATTGGTGGCATCTTCAAAGTATTGCCCACAGCAAGGGACAAAGTCCTTTTCGCCATTGGCATCTACACAGGCTTGAGAGTAGGAGAGATAGTGAGTCTGAGCACAGACCAGATCTTTTCAGATGCCGGCAACGTCAGACATATCCTCAAAGTGAAACGAACGAAGAAGAAAAATACCGTATTCAACGACATTCCAGTACATCCAAAGTTGAAGAAGGCACTCTCTGATTATCGCGATGATGTCGAATTAGGTGTATGGCTCTTCCCTTCCGAAGCCTCTTCTAGTGGGCACTTGACGCGGGCACAAGCACACAACATTCTGACTGCCGCCTTTGAAACGATGGGACTTGAAGATGCATCAACCCACTCGATGCGCCGCACCTGCCTCACGAACATGAGCCGCGCTGGCGTTCCTCTTCGAACGATACAGGAAATTTCAGGCCATGCAAGCCTAAGTGATCTCCAGGCTTATCTGGCTGTAGACCCTGATGATAAGCGGCGAGCCATCAATCTCTTGAGGTACTAATGTCAGAGAGAAAAAACACCAAACCGCAATTGTCCGAAGAACTTGACCTTGAGGAGCTAAACCAATACTTCAATTTGTCACCCACTGATCTGGCGGAAATTAAGGAATGCCGCGGGTCTGTGAACAGAGTTGGTTTTGCGATTCAGCTTTGTTGCTTGCGCTGGTTTGGTTTTTTGGTGGCGGATCTCGAATTAACACCGGCACCGGTTGTGGCGGTACTGCTGCAGCAACTTCGTATAACCGACACCGTAGACCTTGCTCTTTACGCCCAGAGCAAGAATACAGCCACCTATCACCAGGAGCGCATCAGAGAATACCTGGGCTTCCGAAAGTGTGATGAGCATCAACGATCTCGACTGCTCAGCCACCTTGCGGAAACTGTGGTTAAACTCCCACGTACAGCCGATTTGCTCGATATCGCCTGTGAGTGGTTATATGCTCAGAAGATTGTTCGACCTGCAACCAGGACATTGCAGGACATAATAACAGAAGCCAGAAGTTTAGGAATGGACAGGGTTTACAAGCTTGTCAGTGAATCACTTACTACCGAACAAAAGACTGACATAGATAAACTGCTGGAAGGAAATACTGAGTCGCAGGGCGGTACCTCAGCAATTGAAGAACTGAGGAAGCCCGCAAAACGAGAATCCGTAAAGTCAATGAATGAGCTGGTCGCTCGCTTAGAACGACTACAGGCACTGCAATTTGGCGCCGAGATACTTAAACTGGTTCCACTCCCAACCAGGCAAATGTTGGCGTCATGGGGCTATAAATATGATGCTTGGTCGTTGCGCCGCTTTGAAAAGCCAAAGTGCTACAGCATAGTGGTGGCATTCCTGGCGGCAGCTCTCGCAGATACCACAGATGCCATCGTTGACATGCACGAGCGGCTAAATACGCACTACCACAACAAGGCCAGAGAAAAGAAAGATTCGTTGGTTCGAGAAGAAGAGGAAGCAAGAACCATTGCAATTGCTGCGTTCGAAGACATTGGTACCATAGTTGTGAACGACATTGTAGAAGACAAAGACGTTCGCATAGAGATCTTCAAAGTGCGCTCAAAAGAGGACCTAAGGCAGCTCTTGGAAGCATGCCGTTCTAAAAAACTTGGCGACCGCAGTCACTTAGGGTTTGTAAGTGGATACTACGGTGAAATGCGGAAATACTCATCACAACTGCTTAGGCTTATGCCATACAAGTTCAAGGAGAATTCCGATCTCGCCGACGCCGTCGATTACCTCAACAAATTCAATGAGTCCGGTAAAAAGGACCTTGGCAAAGACGCACCCACCGCCTTTCTCTCGAAGCGCTGGCGGAAGCATGTCGTTCGAAAGGTCAAAGGAAAAGAGTCGGTCTCGAAGCCTGATTGGGAAGCAGCTCTCCACGCAACCATTGTCGAACAAACCAAAGCAGGTGAGCTGACGTATGCTAATTCACGGCGCTGGGGAGATCTTGAAGATCTTCTGATTCCCATAGACGAGTGGTCCAGGACAAGACTCAGTCACTATCAAAAACTCTCACTCCCGGTTGACTCGGTCGAACAGATTGCGATGATGCGAGAAGCGCTCGAAAGCATTACTTCTACTGTCAATCAGGGTGTGCCGACCAATAAATTGCTCAA
>JAGQNT010000225.1 GCA_020427965.1 Candidatus Saccharimonadota bacterium
CCTCTCGCTTTTTTGTCTGTAATTGTTATACTGTAACCAAGTGGTAACACCGAATGAAACAAACAAAAAAGCGATCACATTCAACATTGCATAAGCGCGTGCACCGACACGTGAAATTGGCATTTGTCCCGCATAGCGATAACCATTATCGTCCGCATCTGATCAGGCGGTACGGACTAGCGACCATTATCCTGATGTTCTTTGTCAGCTACGGTGCTAATAACTATGTCAACACCGGTGATGTATTGGGCCAACAGACAAATGTCACGGTGAGCGGTCTACTGAAGGATATTAATGATGCTCGTCAGAGTAATAATCTTGGTAAGTTGCGACTCAATCCTCAACTCAACAAGGCAGCCTATGCTAAAGCTCAGGATATGTTACAGCAACAATATTGGGCGCACGTGTCGCCGACCGGCACTCAACCGTGGAAGTGGATGAACGACGTTCAGTACAACTATGACAAGGCAGGGGAAAACCTAGCCAAAGGATTCAATAGCGATAGTGCCGTAACATTAGCATGGATGGCATCCCCCAATCACAGGGCAAACGTGCTTGGTGAGTCATATGAAGATGTTGGACTTGCGGTCGTCGAGGGCAGGTTGCTTGGCAAGGAAACCACGCTTGTCGTATCGATGTACGGTGACCCTGCAGATGTCGCAACGGTTGCCGGAGCTGTAACCCCTAACGAATTTTACGGTGCTGCCGGATCTGAAGGTGCGCTGGCAGTCCTTGGTGCCAGAGTACAAGCACTGCCAGCAGTGGCGGTTGGCAGTCTGGTGGTACTGCTAGCAGCAGTACTGACGGCACTCGTGGCGCATGCATATCGCGGCCGATTGCCCAAAAATCTGCGTACTAGCTGGTATAGACACCATGGCATATATAAAGCTATCGGCTTGACGTCCCTTAGCATCGTTATCGTATTCCTGTATAGTGGAGGGCAGATATGACACAAGTTACCAAAGCAATTATTCCTGTTGCCGGCTGGGGGACGCGCCGGTTGCCTATTACCAAAGCTATTGAGAAGTGCATGCTACCAGTCGGCAATCGTCCAATAGTCGATTACGTCGTGCGCGACTGTATCAAAGCGGGCATCACTGACATTTACTTCGTCGTGAACCGCGGAAGCAGGCAGATATTTGATTATTACTCCGAGAACGAACGTCTGAACCAGTTCCTGGAATACAACGGAAAGCAAGACTTAATGGAGCTCGCGCACGTGCCGCAGGGCATCAATTTCCATTATCTCGAACAGGATTCCAATGCAAAATACGGTACGGCGGTACCCGTAGCTCTTGTATTCCCGCAGATCAAAAAGGACGAGTCGGTGTTGTTTATTCAGGGCGACGCGTTTACGTACAATGTTGACGGCAGTTCCGAGGCGGCCAAGCTGATGGCGGCAACACCAGCCGGCGGCGCGAGTGTCATGTCGTCGGAAGTGCCTATCGAAGAAGTCGGCCGTTACGGTGTGATTGATTTCAATGATGAGACAGGTGCCTTTGAGCGTATTGTTGAGAAGCCTTCGCCAGACCAAGCGCCAAGCAACCAGATCAACCTTGGTAACTATATATTGAACTACGACCTAGCATCACGAATAGCGAACTACTGCCAGATCGAAATCTCGGGCGAGTACTTCATCACCGAGCCAATCAGCCAATATGTGCTAGATAAAGGTGTCGTGAACGTCTATA
>JAGQNT010000226.1 GCA_020427965.1 Candidatus Saccharimonadota bacterium
GATGCGCAGACCGCGATCGACTACGCACTGAAACTTAACGATACGTATGAACTGGATGGGCGTGACCCTAACGGCGTGGTAGGAGTGATGTGGTCTATCTGTGGCGTGCATGACCGCGCCTGGCCCGAACGACCGATCTTTGGAAAGATCCGCTATATGAATTTCAATGGCGCTAAGCGTAAGTTTGATGTTGATGCATTTTGTGAGCGTTACTTAGGAACCGAAACGCTATTTACCGATGAATCGTAAAGAAAGACAATTCGTAGATACCGTTTGGCAGTTTTGGCGAAAAGAGGGACGGCACGATCTCCCGTGGCGCCAAACAACTGATCCGTACCGCATTCTCGTCTCTGAGGTGATGCTGCAGCAGACGCAGGTTGAACGAGTCATCCCAAAGTATCGGGTATTTATGAAGCGGTGGGGAAGCGCGCGGGCCTTGGCCCGCGCGCCACTTGCTGAAGTCATCAAGGCTTGGCAGGGACTCGGGTACAACAGCCGTGCCAAACGGCTTCGTGAGTGCGCAGAGGTGGTTGTTTCAGAATACCAGGGTCACTTTCCGGCAGACTACGGAGCCCTCAAGGCATTGCCGGGCATTGGTCCGTATACGGCTGGGGCGGTCATGGCCTTTGCTTTTAATAAACCAGCCCCGATCATCGAAACGAACATCAGGAGCGTCTATCTGCACCATTTTTTCGCGGATGCGACTGATGTCCCCGATGAAGCTATTATGGCTTTGGTCACGCGAACGCTTGCTACAGAAAATCCGCGAGAATGGTACTGGGCCTTGATGGACTATGGTGTGTATATAAAGAAGACCTTTGGCAATCCCAACAGTCGTAGTAAAAATTTTGCCAAACAGTCGCGGTTTGTAGGCAGTGATAGACAAATACGTGGTGCAATTGTTCGAATGCTTACAGAAGTTATGTGTACGCGGAAAGTGCTTCACAAGCGATTGTCTCAGTTTGATATGGTACGCATAGATGTGCAGCTCGAGAAACTACTTGCCGAAGGTATGATCGAAAAACGTGGGCAGCGCTTCGCGCTGCCCACCTAAACC
>JAGQNT010000022.1 GCA_020427965.1 Candidatus Saccharimonadota bacterium
AGCCGCGGTCGGTATAGGTTTGGCTGGGGGCGGTGCGGTAGCCGCCGAAGGGGAGGTAGCGGGTGCGGCTGCCACCGACCCTGTCACCATTACTACTGTAGCTCATGACACTGTTGCTGCCCAGGTGGTCGCTGTGCAGGTGCAGCAGGTTGTTGGTCTCGCCAGGGATGACCTGCCGCACGGCGACGGCTTGCCCGGCGAGGAAGTAGACGCTGCGGCAGGTGACAGTGCAGGTGGTTTGGACACTGCCCTGCCCCCGCGTCCTTGCCGAGTGATGCTGCTGCCATCGCCAGGACTGAGGAGAGTCGAGTTAGAGTGGGATCGGGGGTAGCAGTCACAGTGGCGATCTGCGAACGAGGCGACTTGGTTTGACTACAGCTATCCATTCAACGAAGTCTCTGAACAATCTCATCTGTATTCTTTAGAGAAAGCGGTCGAGGTCGTAGCAACGCACATTCGTAGGCTACTAATGCTTGATTCTGTTGACCTGCTTGGAAGTAGAGCGTACCCAACCTGAGGAAAATATCTGGATTTTCCTGTTGTGTCTGTGATGCCTTTTCCACACTAATTATCGCTTCGGATAGGCTTACTAGCTGCTCGGGAACACCTTCCAGGCCAGCCAACCCAAGATGCGCACTTACTAAATCCGGCTTCAGTTGCAGTGCTACTCTGTAGCTTTTTGCTGCTTCCTCATAATTCGGTGCATCTAATCCATAATTATAAATATCCCCTCGAGTCGCGTAGAATTCTGCTTTATTTGGTTCTTGTTCAATTGCCTTATTAATCCACTCAATAGCTTTTAAACTTCGACCAATCCTTCGTGGTTGCTCAACATCCAGTTGAAAATGAACTAGGGCAAGCACATGCATTACGTCTGCGTTGTTATTGTACTTGTCTAAGTATCTGTCATAGTACTCAATTGCGTCCTGATAACGGCATTCAACCCTAGCTTGATTGGCCCGTATTAAGAGATCTATTCTATCTTTCATGGTACTGTCCTTACCCATGCATCACTAATTTGGAAAACGCTGTTGGTCAACTCGATTCCTCTCAAGATTATTGTCTCACCTTCAATAGTATACACATATTGAATAGCAGTAACATTAGACCCACTTGATAACAATGTTCGGAGTCCATTGTCTACCGCTTGCTGCAAATATGGTTGAATCGCTTGATAATCTTGGGCCCTATTTCCTCCAAGATTTATGAGCCTGTTCCAAGCATGCTTTGGTTGCATGATATGATTAACTGTATTGGCGTTATCGGCCAGAAAATCGATCGTGCGTTTGGCAACATGGGCAGCACCTCGAGCCTCATTTGTACAGTCACCATCAGCACATAATACTTGTGATACTCTCTGCACTTCATTTGTCGGATCGCCATCACTTGAGGCGGCAGTTATAGCAGAACCGCCTGTAGCGCACACGACTGTACCTCCACCTGTCAAACAACCAATTGCTACGATACCTGTACCAACAATTGCCGTACCATGTGCCAAAGCCTCCACTCCTATATAAGCAACAGCAAGTGCCCTTTCTTCGGCTGATGCATCAGTATGTCGAATGATGGACACGGCGGCATCGATATTTTGGCACGTCGTTTGATAAAACGTATTGCGCAATCCACTGGCAAACCCCCAACAATGGCCGCTTGGATCAACATATTTCAGCGGATTATTTCGAGTATAGGCGTAGCGATTGAAGCTCTCCGGGTCTTCGCTATCCGGCACAATCGTGTCCGCGCTCAGGAACCGCCCCACGCTGGGCAGGTAGTAGCGGGCGTTGTAATAAATGAGGCCGAGGTCGTCGTTGTGTTGCTGGCCGGTGTAGCCGCGGTCTGTAAAGGTTTGGCTGGGGGCGGTGCGGTAGGCGCCGAAGGGGAGGTAGCGTGGGCGGCTGCCGCCGACCATGCCCCCGCCATTGTTATAACTCATGACGCTGTTGCTGCCTAAATGGTCCGTGTGTAGGTGCAGCAGGTTATTTGTACC
>JAGQNT010000227.1 GCA_020427965.1 Candidatus Saccharimonadota bacterium
CTGGGTTTGTCAGTCGGTATTATCAACTCATCGGGTGGACAAGGTCCTGATTCCAGTTCTTACCGTTTCGACCCTGATTATCTGGATGCGAGTGCTGGCGGTTATCCGCATCTGCGACCGGTTACAAGGCGCGAAGCCTATGCGGCAGATATTACCTATGGCACAAACAACGAATATGGCTTCGACTACTTGCGAGACAACATGGTGCGCGAGGAGGACCAGCTGCGTCAACGTGAGCTGCACTACGCAATCGTGGACGAAGTTGACTCTATCCTGATTGACGAGGCTCGCACACCGCTTATTATTAGCGCCCCAAGCGTTACGAGCGGAAATGCCTATGCGCAGTTCTCTAAAGTTACTCGGCAGCTGGTCAAGGAAAAGCACTACGAGACTGACGAGAAGCGTAAAACCGTTATCCTGACTGATGCTGGAGTGGAGAAGGTGCAGCGCATTCTCGGCATCAAAAATCTTTACGGCTCAGAAAATATCCGGACTATTTATCACTTACAGCAAGCTTTGCGTGCCCAAGGGCTATTTACTCGAGACAAAGACTATGTCGTCACCAAGGAGGGTGAAGTGGTTATTGTTGATGAGTTCACCGGTCGATTACTGGCTGGTCGCCGCTACAACGAAGGTCTACACCAGGCTATTGAGGCCAAAGAAGGTGTAGAAGTGCAGCAAGAAAGCATGACCCTGGCAACAATCTCTTTCCAGAACTACTTCCGCTTATACGAAAAGCTTTCGGGTATGACCGGTACAGCTATGACGGAGGCCGAAGAGTTCCACCAAATTTATGAACTTGACGTTGTTGACATCCCGTCTAACCGTAGTCTGGCGCGTATTGATCGAACCGATCGAATCTATGGGACGGAGAAGGGCAAGTTTAAAGCTATTGTACAAGAGATCAAGACCCTGCACACCAAAGGCCAGCCAGTACTAATTGGTACGGCATCGATCGAAAAGAACGAAGCGCTTGGTGCCTTGCTCAAAAAAGCTGGTGTGCCACACCAAGTCTTGAACGCCAAGAATAACGAACGTGAAGCAAAAATTGTTGCGCAAGCGGGGCAGAAGGGTGCGGTTACGCTCGCTACTAACATCGCTGGTCGTGGTACTGACATTGTGCTCGATGACACGGCAAAAGAACTCGGCGGTCTGTTTGTGCTTGGTAGCGAACGGCACGAGTCTCGCCGTATCGACAACCAATTGCGCGGTCGTTCCGGTCGTCAGGGTGACCCAGGCATTACGCAGTTCTTTGTAAGTACCGAAGATGATCTCATGCGTATTTTTGGTGGCGATCGCATCAAAAAAGTTATGGAACGTCTTAATGTGGACGACCAAACACCGATTGAGAATCGCGTGATTAGCAAGAGTCTTGAGGGCGCTCAAAAGAAAGTCGAGGGTTTTCACTTCGATCAACGTAAGAGCGTCGTGCAATACGACGATGTGATGAATCGCCATCGTAAGGCAGTGTATTCAATGCGTCGTGAGATTTTGCGTAGCCAAGATATCAGCAAGCGCATCAAAGTCTTAATCGAGGACGAAGCACGTGCGCTGGCAACATCTTCGCTCGTTACCACGGATCAATTCGAAGATGCTATTCAAGAAATTTTTCCGTTTGATGAAGCAACATTGGATCGTCTATTTGATAGCGATGCTTCCAAGTTTGAAAAAGTTATGAAAACCGAAGCGCTGGAATTGTACA
>JAGQNT010000228.1 GCA_020427965.1 Candidatus Saccharimonadota bacterium
ACCTGGACCACGAGCAATACCACTGTCGATTTCCTTGACGTTACTATCACCCGCCAACATGACCGCCTACGCTATGAACCATTCAGCAAAGCCATTAGCAAGTTCCTCTACATACCATACCTGTCATTTCACCCACGACACGCCAAACTTGGTATGATCAAAACCGAACTGCTACGCCTTGATAGACTATCATCCGACAACCACGCCTTTGACAAGCAAAAACATCTGTTCTTCATGCGACTCCGAGCTCGCGGCTACCCAACCCGCCTCCTTGAACCTATGTTCGACCAATTCCTGACCAAACGACTCCAACACACCAACACCACCAATGACCACACTGATACAACGATACCCCCTCTGATTCTCACAGCCCCGCTGTCCCGGTTTGCCCTACAAACAAGACTGAGGGACGTTGTTAACCCTGACTCTGCTCCACTCGAGTATCTATCAGTCCCACCCATCCCTCGCGTGTTGATTGCCTACAGTTACCCTAAGTCACTTGGACAACAATTGATTTCAGCTCGATACCACCCACCGCAACAACAACAACAACAACAACAACAGGACCTCTAACCCGAACTCAAATCACGCCCACATCCACTCTGCACCTTTTATGACAAAACCACTCTGACGAATACCCAGATAGCTGTCTATAGCTGTGTTCCACCGATAGCTGTTTATAGCTGTGTTCCACCGATAGCTGTTTATAGCTGTGTTCCACCGATAGCTGTTTATAGCTGTGTTCCACCGATAGCTGTTTATAGCTGTGTTCCACCGATAGCTATTTATAGCTGTGTTCCACCGATAGCTGTTCATAGCTGTGTTCCACCAATTTACAAAAAACCTTCTCAGAAGGTTTTCACTGTTTTCGAATTGTTCTCGAATTGTTCTCAAATTGTTCCACCAATTTGCAAAAAACCTTCTCAGAAGGTTTTCACTGTTTTCGAATTGTTCTCGAATTGTTCTCAAATTGTTCTCAAAATGTTCTCAGAAGGTTTTCGGTGGATCGCGGAACAGGAATTTTCACTTTCTGAAAATTACATATAAAGTTTATATGTAATTTTCGGATTGTGATAATTCCTGTTCCGAACACCTATTTGTAGTTTGTTTTTGACTTTTTCTTCACAAAACTTTTTCTTTTTCGCCTGACGAAGACCCCCAAAGGTCGAAAGCTTGCCAAGTAAAAAAGGAACAAAGTCAAAGACCACTGAGTGTTTGTATTCGCCGCACTGCTACATCGACCCCTTCACCTAACCTACCATGTCTGCTGCCGATTCACGCCCTGTATCCTCTGATACCGCGACAAACAACGTCAACATCCCTGTCAATGCCCATGCCCACCTGCCGACTCTGACTCCACCACCGATCCCCAAGGCTGTCCTCACCGAAACGAAGCATGCTGTCACTACCATCCGCCGCCTTACATCCACCAAGCTCAAAGCTGAATACGGCCTGGCCAAGCTGTCTGACATGAACCGCCCCACTCCCAAGAGCCTACGGATCAACAACAAGAGCTCCTTCTCTAGTTTCGTGGACCCCCAAGTCAAGCAAGACTTTGAGAAAGCCAAAGACGATGCCGCCACCGCACTGCGCAACAACCTGATCGCCGCCAAACAATCTGAGGTATCCGCCATCCAAGACAGCATCATCTTTACGACCCACACCATGACTACCACCTTGTTCACCATGGCTGCTGCTATTCCCGAGGACAAATCCTGCCGACTCTGCGCCAACATCATCACTGTTCCCGACACCGACGTCAACATCTTCCGTGCCAAGAAACGCATCCGTGCCAACACCCTCCAAGCCGATGCCACCCCACCATCTGTAGCAGGACCATCCAATGCCCAGCCCGCCCCCATGGACATCAATGCCATCAACAACGGCACCCTGGATCTCAGCACTCTGTCTCCCCATCAGCTCATGCTCCTCGACCAATGGACCGAACACTTCCACCTTGCCCGCCAAGCCGCCATCAATGACGTCATCACCCAGAACGTCAAGGCCATCGCTGACAAGAAAGCCAAGGAAGAGAAGTTCCGCCTTGCCAAAGAAGCCGAAGAGCGCATGTCTGTTGCCGAGAAGCTGGATCTACTTATCGATCGCAAGATCAAGAAAGCCATGCAGTCCTCAAAGCCAAAGCCCACCCGTGGCCGCAGTACCAGCTCCAAGCCCAAGCCCAAGCCCAAGCCCAAGCAGAAGCAAAAGCCCAAGTCGAAAGCAAAACAACCCAGCCGTTCCAACTCCCGCCGTCGCCGCCCAGACTCCAAGCACCCAAACGCTCGGGGCGCTGGCTCAGCGCCCAAGAGAAACGCTCGCTCCACAAGCCACGCCAAAGGCCAAGGAAAGAACGTTCGGTTCTAGATATCGCCCTAACTATCTTTGCCCGTACCCCATTTGCTTTACTGGAAACACACATGTCCAATCGCCTGTTCAATAACATGACCGAGTGTGTGCTATCCTCTGACGAAGAATTTGTGTTGTCCCTCGGACACAAGTTCATACTGCCGCCCATCATCACCCCGCAACGACTTGAAAGTGACCTTCGAATATTCAAGAGACGATTCCAGCTACGTGTTCAATTCGGTCCCGATCCTGCACCCAAGTACTCTGTGCCCAACCCGGACTTCAAACCGAAAGCATTACCACCCCCGCTGGATGCCCTAGTCGAGAAAGGAATATCTACCATCTGTGACCGCTTCAACACCCACCCTGACTTGAATAACGGCCGCCACCTCTGGCGGAAACGTATCACCAACGGACTACGATTGTTGAAGACTCGCAACGACATTATCATCAAGCCAGCCGACAAGAACCTCGGTCTGACTGTAGTGTCACGTGAATGGTATCTCGACCAAATCGAAGCTCACCTACTTGACCTCATTACCTACTCCCCTGTTGCCGCCGAGAATATTGACGGAGCCATTACTGACTATCGCGACCTCATTGATCAACTCTGGTCCCCCACCGACAGAGGCTGGGAGAAGCTACGACGATTCCTCTTGGACAATTGTGACGACTCCATCACGCCGTACTTCTACCTACTACCCAAGATCCACAAATCACCGCCATCCTCCCGTCCTATCTGTGCCTCTCACTCCTTCTTCAGTACCCCGTTAGCAACTTGGGTCAATGATCAGTTATTGCCGCTCACCCAGCAATTCACACCCACTGTCTGCCACTCTTCTCAGCAACTTGTCAATGCCATCGCTACCATTACCCTGGACTCTACCTCTGACTGGATCCTTGCCACCGGTGACGTGACTAGCCTTTACCCGAACATCCCCACCGAACATGCCCTCGACTTGATCAAGCCCTTTTTGTATCAACACTTGAACCAACTATCTGCACATCGCACGTTCTCAGCCCTGGATTTTCTGCTCTACAACCACTTCACCCAATTTGATGACAAGCTCTACCACCAAGACGAAGGTACCGCCATGGGTGTCCAGTTCGCACCTGCCTACGCCAACATCTTTATGTATCTACTTGAACGCGATACCGTCGACTCTGTCCGCCCTCTGTTTTACATCCGCTACATCGACGACATATTCATCATCGCCCGCCGAGCCGAATTCGAGATCCTCAAGACCCAACTCGACTCACAACACGCAAAC
>JAGQNT010000229.1 GCA_020427965.1 Candidatus Saccharimonadota bacterium
ATACTTAGCTCACTACCCTGCGTTACAGTAGTATCCAATCCGGATAGGACCTTTGCAAATACGGTGCTTGTTGACACCAATCCGTAAGTGATAACGACTTTGTTATCGTCGATCAGTGTCATGTCTACAAAACGACCCTGAGTGCCACCCTTAATCAGATATCCGGTCTGGGAAACAATAGCAGATGAATCTGGATCGACTACGATGCGCAACAACCTTACGGACACCCCAGTAACAAATGCGTACAGCTTCACCGTATCTGAAACGGAAATGGACTTATTTGGGTTGCTGTTGGACATCGACTCGGAGTGCGTGGTCTCAGCTTCTCCCGCTGTATTTTGCGTACCGAACGTCTTTGCTCTTGAACGATAAAGAAGCCCGTCTGATTCTACGCACACATTATTGCCACGATAAAGTTGTTGACCGGCTTCGATTGAAGATTCTGTAACAAGGCCACCCTCAACACTAGCCCTTCGTCGCCCACTTGGGTCTTGACGAGTTGTGGGCTCAGAGTCGGCGATAGCTCGGTTCTCGCGCGTTAAGACATCCCTAACCTGGCCTTGGAACAAAGGCTGTTTCTGTGTCGCATCCAAACGATACTTCCACCCTGGATTTCCCGACATAGCTAGTCTGTCTCGATTCTTAGATCTATCTCGATTGGTAGAAGGATAGGCAACAAGGCACTACCGCTCCATCGTAACTCGAGTACCATGTTTTGTTCCCCACCTAGAGCCGGCGTGAACTCCGCAAAACGCTCGCTGGCTGCGTAGTTTGTATTGTTAATGACGGTAAGCCCATCTGTACTCGATGAACTGAAATTATCAAAGAATAGCTTGGGAGTTATCGTCATATTCGCCGCTACCGCATTGGCGAAATTCAGTCGGATGCGAGGTACGGAAAACTTACGCCCTACATTTACAAAGAAGCGCAAGATACTTGTCCCATATGTTGTGCTTGGCTTATCAATGCCCTGCCCACCAGTATCTCGGTGTGCCATTATAGGCAACGCCGCTGAAAAGCCATCTTGCTGCACAATCTTCACTGCAGTAACAAACCCATCGCCAGCAGATCCAGCAGCTGTCGCTTTACCAATACAGTGAACTCCTGGTGGCAATGTCGGGTTCTTCGTACCCATCGCCATAAGAACAGGGTAATACTCTGGAGATGCGGGTGTTGTGGTTTCAATCTGAGTAAAC
>JAGQNT010000230.1 GCA_020427965.1 Candidatus Saccharimonadota bacterium
CCAATACTTGATTGCCTCGGCCGAGCCCACTGCACTTTCAGCAGACTCATCGAAGTTTAGAATCGAAGCGTAACGCTGTGTATCGACGGAATAGTCATAAAAAATACCACCCTGTTCAACCTGTGCGAGCGTGCTCGATCTGTTGGTCTTGAGCTTATTCCAATCATCCGCATCGCGCGCCATGGTCTTCGCTCGGCCAGAACGCTCCGCTGTTATGAACCGAACACCTTCGGCCCATTCAGGAGCTGCAACAAAAGGAATAGCCTTTGATGCTACGGATGGCTCAAACGTAACCCTTGTAATCTGGTCTTCAAGAGACTCGAGCTCTTCTTTCACAGGCACAAGCGTTCCAGCGTTTTGATACTTTTCTTTGATTGCGTTGACTTTTTGCTCAACGCGAATCTTTGAATCACGTGCGTGGCGTTCTTTTAGCGAAAGTGTTTTCATTGTCTCCCCTTATGCCTGCTCAACCGAAACGCGTACTTCGGCTAAACCGCCAGCCGCAGCGCTTGTGTTGTAATAAAGTCCTTCAACAGCAACAGCGTCACCACCATCCACATCGGAACGAAACAATCCGATATCGCTAGTAGCAACACGAACAAAACATTGACCGCCAGCTGTTACAGCGTCCTCAACGGTCACGTAAACAACACCGTTGATAGCAACATCCATCACATCGCCATCTGCCCAGTCAGGGCTCTCTGCGATGTCATTGCGTTGCGCAATGCCTAGCACGTTTGTTTTGTTTAGAGCGGTGGCTGCAGTCGGTACAAGTGCCTGGCCTGCTGCTGTTCCGCGAATCACGAGATAACCCGCAACTACGGCACCCTCTGCATAAGCTGTAATGGTGTCGCCTTTGACTGCGTTAGCAAAATCTCCGGCTAACCCGATTTCTGGTCTATCTTTGACAGTTGTCATCCTTGCACCCCTTAGCTACGCCAAGCGTTCTCAACGTTGATTTCAGGAATAGCTTTGAGGATGCCCTCGTTGCCATCCAAGTCTTTGGTATTC
>JAGQNT010000231.1 GCA_020427965.1 Candidatus Saccharimonadota bacterium
ATTGACACACCGTCGTCGAATGCCTGAGGCAGGCCTCGGAAGACTCATGAATTGCAAGCCATCGCTTCCTGGCCAATTTTCATCTCAATTGGTGTTAGTCGACGAAGGTTGGCATCTTCGAATGAGCCCCTGAACTCATAGCTTGTGCGCCATGTTATTGGCAGATCCCGCCCTTCAATCTTACCGTTCATGCAGACCTTAAACTTCGACCCATTGGATAAGCCTGGAATTCTGAGCTTGAGATGATACCACCCATGACGCCCGGGAAGATAACCGGCGGTGAATTGTTCTCGGCCACCTTCGCTGACCTCAAGCACACCCTGAACATCCGTAATGCCGAAAGCCTGGTTGTACACCTGGACACTCGCCGCTCCGTTTTGGCCTGCGCTCTCAACTCGAAAAAAAGTGGGAAGGCACTGCGTGTCACATCCTGTTCCCGATAGCGGGTTCCTGATCTCTTCAAGAACAGATTGCGTTCGGTCAGTTGGCAACTCGCTCGAAGCAGGCAGTCTCTGAGTTGGCTGATTCACAAGGGTCCATACTGCAACCCCCACCCCTACAACGGCAGCGACTGCCCCAATAATACCGGCAATTGCTGCTGCCTTCCCAAGTCCATCCATGAAGGCGTCACCTCTGCGGAAATTGTGTGCTGTTTGGTTAGTGAGAACCACGCTGCTACGAAACTGGCAGTCAGTTCAAAACACTTCAAGCTGGTTGTTCAGGGGGCTGGTGGCGTACCACGGAGAGCGAGAATAACCAAGAGGTGGAGAGGTTCCGGAACACCTCACGGAAGCACGACAAAAGCCCGCCAGAGGCGGGCAATGTCGGACTGGCTAGTACTCACTAGCCAGCATGATTGTAAGCACCCGACGAGTAACGTCGGGATCGGCCGGATCAGGTGAGTGGAATTTCAGATCGGTATCGTAGTAGTCGATCTTCCAGAACAACTTCTGGCCGTCGAGTATGAAGGCACCAAAGTCGTGCTCACCGTACGGGTCGTTATCTTCCGTGAAATCGGAAAACGACCGTACCGCCAGAATGGCCCGGGCGAGAAAGTCTTCGCCCTGGTCGACCACCCCACGGGTGGCGACGAGCTGGCCGTTGACAATCATCGGCCCGCAGGCCGCGCGCCTGAACAGGTCGTTCAGGGCGCAGATGCGAGAGGTTAGAGACATAGTGTGCTATGATGAGCTGGTAAAAGGTGGCTACTGACAGCTTTCGCAAGTCTCGTCAGCGGCTCGATAGAGCGCCCTTGGAGTGGGCGCTTTTTTCGTGGCCGGCTGCTTGGGAGCTTTTTGCTCCCACCGCTGTGCTGCCAGCTTCATGCGGGCAGCCTCATCAGCGATGATGGCAGCGGTACTGTGCAGTCGTGACTGCACGAGCTGATTACCGCTGAGCGTATCAGCGTGCACTTCGATCTCGCGCGCCGCTATATCTAAGAGGCGAATGCGCTCTTTGAAGGTTGGTTGTCGTGTAGACATATGAGTTGTCGTTACGAACGAATAACATCGACCAACCGCAGCCAAGCTACGGTTCACCATGAGCTAGACCGGAAACCAAGCGGCTAGTCAGAGGCGGGGCACCCAAACGGAAATCACAACACCACTACGTACGCTGTGGGTGCCTTGACGGCTGCTGTTTTCGGTATCATGGGGAGAACCGTGCGAGCGTCTATACATTGAGTGCGGCGGCCTTCCGGGGCCACGAGCCTGCCTCGGGGCGGCCGACGCGCGACGATGCAAGAACCTGTCTTTACGCAAGATCACGTAAAGCTACTGTCTTTACGCCGTGTGGTGTAAAGACAGGTAAGAGGCGTGCCTGTGCACGTTTTTTTGTAATGACGCCTGCGCGTCATTTCCGAGGCACCCTGCGGTGCCCCTTCTGTGTGAGAAGCTACAGAAGTAACGTATCCCCCCACTTCTCGGAAGAGATGGCCGACTGGAAGAAGGCCACCCGCGACAACTGCTTGTCGCGGGCAAGATCGAACATCGCGCGTTCGATCGCGGTCTCGGTAGCGCTAGCGGCCGAGCCCCTACGCCAGCCGAATCCTTTACAAAACCGTGGCCAGTGACGACGCCATTCCTAGCGTAAGGAACGCCCGATTTTGTTGGGTGAGTGCCGCCAGTTCCATCTGAAGTTAGATCAAGTCCACGAAGATGGAATGGCGTAGGGGCTCGGGCGGTAGCCCGAGAAGTGGGGGGATAAAAAAAATAAATAAAAACAGCGCGTTGGCGCTGCATTTGCGTAAATACAGCCCTAAGTTTCAGGACTTAGGGGTGAACTTAGTGTTTTAGATCATGTATTTACGCCAGTTTCTTCGACTGTAGCACGGTTGGCGATTCTGGTACGCTTAAAGCAGCAGAAAGTGGAGCCTAATTGCACACTTTGTGGAAAAACTTTATTTTACACATGTTTTTCAATGTAATACATAACCGCTGCGTAGTCTCATAACCTGACGGTCGCAGGTTCAAATCCTGCCCCCG
>JAGQNT010000232.1 GCA_020427965.1 Candidatus Saccharimonadota bacterium
TCGGCGAGAGTGGGTAACTGTATCGGTGGTGAGTCGGTGAACACAACTGAGGGAGGCTGTTGCTGTGGAAACGGTGACCAGGTCAACGACTGTGGCGTCGGCTTGGTCATCCCGGCATTTGATTTTCTAGGGACTGAGAGTCTGTCTCTCGCCACAAGATACCTAAAACAAAAAATTTCTGAACAAAAAAGGAGTAAGAAAAAAATGTATAACGAAAATTCAACACGGTCCTATCCCTTATATTGGCCCGAAGGATGGCAGCGAACCGAGAGGCATAAAATCAAGCGAGCGCAATTCAAAGACCGATCGGTATTTACTGCGCGGAAGCAATTGGAGATTGAGGTCCGCCGGTTTGGTGGGCGAGAGCTGATAATCTCCTCTAACCTGGAATTGAAGTTGGACGGGACGCCGCGGTCGGGGCAGAAACAACCAGCAGATAAAGGCGTTGCTATATTTTTTACTCGAAACAAAATCGAGATGGCATTGGCTTGTGATGTGTATTCAACCGTTGAAGATAATCTCTGGGCATTGGTTAGGACATTAGATGCTTTAAGACAAATTGAGCGCGACGGATCACCAGCGCTGATCAACAGAGCGTTCAAAGGATTTGCAGCATTGCCAGACCCGAATGAGCGTAATTGGTGGGAGGTACTAGGAGTGGTACCCGATGCGGATGAGGACCAAATCAAGGCCGCGTATCGTGAACTGGCTCGACGATATCACCCTGATAATGCTGAGTCTGGCAATGTTGATACCTTTCATCAAATACAAAAGGCTTATGAACAGGCTGTTGGACGGTGACTAGGTTAGTGGCTGCGGCGGTCGGCTTTTGAAACGGCATGAGGTCGAGAGTCCAGAGCAGCATATCGACTCTCGACTGGTCTCCATTCCTGAAGTCGTCGAGCGTGGATGTGTCGGCACCTGAATTGCTAAGTGGGTGAGAGTCCTTGCTTTGATGTCGGCATGATGTCCGGACCCGACTCTCGCCGACTTTTCGTTCCTGGGCGGTGGCGGGGTTTTGGAAGCCAGAAAAAAATTCCTGCTGAAAAATAGAACAAATTTGCTAATAATCTTTCGACGTGTTTCCACGGAAACAGTCCCGACCGGTGGCGAGAGTCGTCTGCATGAAGATGGACAAGTGATTTCACGACGATAAATAGTGCATCCCCGTCACACCACTTTCAGTAGTTCATCACCGCACTCCTTGCCGGAGTCGTATGGTTGAACCTGGTCAGCCTAATGGATCTTCATCGTCTGGTGTTTCTACAGCAACAGTCTGACCGGTCCGGATATTGGCGCCGGCATCAATGACCGACCGCAGACAAAATAAAAGCCGCCTCGATCTCACGAGGCGGCTTGCTGTTGGTGGGGTGGTGGAGTCTATTTCTTTTTCGGCTTGCCATCATCGATGTATTCAAACAAATCACCAGGCTTGACTCCGAAGTATTGGCAAAGAGCATCAATCACGGGCACATCAAAGCGGGTGACAGTGTTGTTCTCCCAGGCGTATAGGGTCTTTCGAGATATACCTATTTCGTCTGCGACTTCAGCGAGGGAGATGTTCCGGCGCTCTTTTATGCGCTTTTCGGCGAGAAGGATGGCGAAGCGATTATTGACGGTCACGCTCATATTTTACTCCATTTGTACACTAGTGTTACAGGGATTTGACCCTTGACAGGTTGTTACACTAGGGTTACAATAGCGAAAGTTTAGAAACAGTGACTATTGTAACACAAAAGTAAGAACGGAAAACGAAGGAGATAAGCGATGAATAGCCAGAACCGCCTCACCAAATCCGAGATCTTCACAGTCTATAACCAGATGCGCGCCGCGGCTCGCCGTGAGGGAAACCTCAAGTTGATCGAACGCCTGAACAAGGCAGTCGGCATTTTGTTGAGCAACGATTACTACCAAGGTGAACGCCTTGCTTACATCCCGACCGCTCATTCCTGTGGCTGCCGTGACTGGGAATTCCGCCACACTGCCAAACGCGCATACACCGGTGGCTGCAAGCACATGCTTGCTGAAGCCATGATGCAGTCGGCTCTTGCTCTCCGCGCTGCGCACGAGGTCACTGTCTGGCTTACTCCGCGAGAGTCGTTCCCTTCAGA
>JAGQNT010000233.1 GCA_020427965.1 Candidatus Saccharimonadota bacterium
ATCACGTACCAGCCACATAAACACAAAAAGTCCCAATAAGGAGCTTGGCTACCAGGAAGCCGACAGCCGGTCAGGGTTTATGTCATAGTGACCCAGTGGATTAACGTTCGCCCAGAGGAGGGGTCCAACAAGAGCCATGTCGTCATCCGTTATGACGTGCCCCTTCGCCCGTAGCCTATCGATGGCGGCCGGCAGATGGGTGAGATTCCAAACAACGATTGCATTATGCAGAATCGCCAGACAGCTAAAGGAGTGGGATTGATCGGCGAAGTCGCGTGACCGCAAGGCGCCTTGTTTTCCGAAGAAAATGAATCTATCCAAATCATGTGAGCGTTCACCTTTGTTGATTTCCTTGGTTTGAAGCCGGCGAAAATCTTCATCATGCAAACAGCGCAGAATGAGCTTGGTTTTGTCCACTCGTCCGAGTTCTCGCAAGCCCAAATAGACAGAGTTCTGTCGAGCATAAGAGCTGAGCCTGGTGAGGATAAGTGAGGCAGAGACCCGGCGCGCCTTAATTGATGCCATGACTCTTACAACCTCATCCCAGCTTGTGTGAATCAACGGTGTTTTGATTGTACCCGTGATGATTGGGTCTACGTGCGCATAATTGGGAGCACGTTCAAAACGATAAAGCGTCTTATCTTTGATGTCCTTAATTCGTGGCGCTAGTTCGAACCCCAGCAATGAAGCGGCTCCGAGAACAGCTTCAGTGTACCCGTGTGTATCAGTGAAGCAACGAGTCGGATCAAGTTCGGTGTCATGCTGCAACAGTCCATCGAGATCGTAGGCAGCTTCGCGCATTTTGCACGGAATTGGCTGCTGGTGAAACATCAAGAGATTGTCAGCGGTGTGAGTCACCATTGTTATGCCGCGGTCCTTCAGCGCTGGGCTGAAGTCGGTCCGCAGCAAGTTTGCAGGCGAATAGAAACGCATGCCGTCTGCAGAACATGTCTCCCCAGTACCAAACCTTATCGTTATCGGCAAAGCGAAACCGTGGTTGACCAAGTCAATACATGCGGCTTTCAGGCTTTCTGGAGTAAAGAACCAATCAGCCATGGCGCTGATTTCGGAATGAGTTATACCCGGTGTCGCCAGCGCCATTCGGTATGGTCCGATGTTACAGCCAATCGCAATCAAAGCAGCAATGGCATTGGCTTTAAGCACATTGGCTGAGAGCCGAGTGTCTCGCAAGGCTGGAGTTACGAAGTAGCGCAAGAAGCCAGTCGCACTATCCAGGTCGATCAAGATGTTTACAAGGTCAACCTTGGGCAATTCGCTCAGAATGAGTGTTCGAAGTTGTTTGATCCTGCGGGCACGCTTCGCATCTCCGCCCTCAAACGGAGACAG
>JAGQNT010000234.1 GCA_020427965.1 Candidatus Saccharimonadota bacterium
CTGACGCCATTGAAATCAGTTACAACAATGGTTCGAGCGTACAAACTGTCACTCGCGATGTACAAGGAACAGCGTCTAACTCAGCTGTCTTGACGATTTCAGATGGACCCACTTACGATTTTGGAACTGTCGTCGTCAGTTCAAACAATGAACACTCTTTTACCGTAGATAACACCGGTGGCGTTACTGCAACGGCTATCAGCGGTGTCGCGCTCTCAGCGCCTTACAGTTTTAAAGGTGGATCTTTTCCTGGGACCGGCGGAACTTGCGGAGCCACTCTTGCGGCCGCCGCCTCGTGTTCAGTCGTTGTGGCTTATGATCCTGTGACGACGGGAGCCACCAGCGATACATTTCAAATCAACTATAATGACGGAACTGGTCCACAAAATGTGAGCGTTGGCGTTCAAGGTACAGCCGCAACGGTGGCCTTGCTCACAATTTCAGATGGACCCACTTACGACTATGGACTCAAAGCTGTTGGTTCTACCAATGACCACACCTTCACTGTCGAAAACACCGGCGGAGTCGATGCAACGACATTGTCTGGTTCGGGTTTGGCAGCGCCTTTTAATTTCAAAGGGGGCTCTTATCCCGGAACGGGTGGAACTTGTGGTGTCACGCTGGCTCCTTCAACCAATTGTACAGTTATTGTCACCTACGCACCAACAGTAGCTGGAACTCACAACGACACTTTAACAATTAACTATAATGATGGCGCAGCTGCACAAAGTGTTGATCGCGACTTACAAGGTCAAGGAGCTGCAGCGGCATTTCTTTCGATTGGCGATGGACCCATCTTTGATTATGGAACGATCGCCGTGGGTTCAACCGCTGAGCACGTCTTCTCGGTCACAAACACCGGCGGACTTTCAGCAACAACAATTACAGGTACGGGACTCGCAGCTCCTTTCAGTTTTAAAGGGGGTTCCTACCCAGGAACAGGTGGAACTTGTAGCGTTAGCATAGGGCCCGCCGCCTCTTGTAATATTGTGGTGACTTACTCACCACTGGCTGCCAGCTCACACACTGATACCATTCAGCTTGATTACAGCAGTGGCATCGGCCCGAACTCAGCTTTCAGAGATGTTCAAGGGAGTGGGGCCACAGCGGCTGTTATAAATATTTCGGACTCTCCCATATATAACTACGGAACCTTAGCAACAGGTTCGAGCGCAGATCACAGTTTTACTTTAACTAACGCAGGTGGTGTCTCTGCCACTTCGCTTGCCGCTTCTGGTTTAGCCGCCCCTTATACTTTCAAAGGCGGAAGCTACCCGGGAACGGGTGGAACTTGCGCAACCTCTTTGGCAGCTTCAGCGACCTGTACAATCATTGTGACTTATTCACCAGTAACAAC
>JAGQNT010000001.1 GCA_020427965.1 Candidatus Saccharimonadota bacterium
CAGGTTCTTCAGAACGGTGGAGCTTGGACCTTGCAGATTGGTGCGGTTAGTTCAGAGGGCACGATCTACAAAGATTTCTATTTGAGTCCAAGTTTTGTTCACAGCAGCTCAAGTCAATTGGCCTATGTTCGCAGCAGAGGCGCCATTGGCAGGAGCAACACGGACGCAATCAACGGTATCGGAGGATACTATCATAATGGCGTCAATGGGCTTTTCGGCGGATCACTCGTTGTCGCCAAAGATACCCGCCATGTGTCCGGCAATCTGTTTGTGCGCGAATTCTCTGATCAAACGGTCGTCCGACAGAGTGCAAGTTCTATTCCTGAATTTGACCAGTCGTACGACGTGATTTTTCGGGACAACCTTGCCAAGGACGATCAACTAAATGCAAATCCCATCGGGATTACCGTGCGACAACAATCTTACTCGAAAACCGGATCCTCTTACGTTTTGTATCAGTTTGACATTGTGAACTCATCAGGCTCCAATTTGGACAGTATTTACGTTGGGCTTGGAGCCGACTGGGATGTGGGTAACGCAGGAGCAAACCTGGGCGGTTACGACGGGTCCCGCCGCCTGACATATGTATACGATCAGGGCGCCATTGACCCGTCTTACTATGGCCTCGTTACCGTTTCGGGACCGCCTTCCGGTCAACTCATTTACCAGAACGGACAGGACCCGAACGATTCAGCAACGTACCGGGTCATGCAAAACATATTGGGTGGCGGCTCGTCGGCGGGTGATTTGCGCGCTTTTATTGCCATGGGTCCGTATTCCATTCCGGCCGGGGGAGAGGTCCGAACAGTGTTTGCCGTCGCAGGGGGTGATAATCTTGCAGACTTGCAAGTGCAGGCCGATTCGGCGCTTTTCAAAGCATCGCTATTTACGAATTTGCCCACGGCATTTACGCAGTTTCGCATGCAGGATTCACTGGCGCTCGTTGATCTTTACAATGCGACGAACGGTCCCTCGTGGACGAACAAGACCAATTGGTTGTCATCAAGTCCGATAAACAGCTGGTTTGGTGTGCGAATGCTGAACGGCCGCGTGGACAGCCTTTTGCTTTTCGACAATAACCTGGTCGGCACC
>JAGQNT010000235.1 GCA_020427965.1 Candidatus Saccharimonadota bacterium
CTTGACAATGAACCTTGCAACGACTACACAAAGGACGTTTGTCTTGACAATGAACCTTGCAGCGACTACACAAAGGACGTTTGTCTTGACAAGGAACCTTGCAGCGACAACACAAAGGGCGTTTGTCTTGACAAGGAACCTTGCAACGATTACACAAAGGGCGTTTGTCGCTACAAATTACTTCTTTTACGCCCGTGTTTTGTGATCAGGTACAAACACCGTAGTGTTTTTTTCGTCTGTAAAGGTTTGATTTACAATACATGTATCCCAAAACCTATCCAAAATTCACGCTAGCTTAATCTCCCGCCAGGTAAACCCTGCCGTGACATATTTTCAATCCAGACTATGCAGAACACCTCTCCGTAAGTTTGAATGTGCCGTTTCAGTTAGTAACGGCGGCAAACACGATTTAAACCAAACAGGAGCCGCCCGACATTCCGGAACGGCTCCTGCTACAATTTCACTTGCGGCTCGCACCGCTATACGTTCTTATTTAACAAACAACAGTTCGCGGTATTTCACGAGGGGCCAGTACTGATCGTCCACCAGCATTTCCAGATCGTCGACGGCCTCGCGGATCTTGTCCATCTGCGGCTTGACCTTGTTACACAGGATATCGGCCTCGCCGCGTACATCATCGGCTTCGTGCGCTTTGTCCAGGGCCTTGTTCATTTTCTCCAGCCCTTCGCGGATCTCGTTGGCGGCACGCACCATGCGCTTCAGGGTGTCTTTCTGATAACCAATGGCATCATCCATGTCCAGGTCCTTCATGGAACCAATGTTATCGGCCAGTTCGGTCTGGTAACGGATCACAGCGGGCATCACCATCGAGTTGACAACCTCGTCCAGCGTCTTCGCTTCAATATTCAGTTTGGTGCAATAGGCATGGAGTTGCACCGCATGGAATGCCTCGAGCTCCACCTTGTTCATCACACGTGACTTGCCGTAGAAGCCCTGCGCCAGTTTGCTGCTCAGCACGTCAAGTGCATCGGGTGTCGTCGGATGGTTGCTAAGGCC
>JAGQNT010000236.1 GCA_020427965.1 Candidatus Saccharimonadota bacterium
GCCCTATGAACGGCAGCATTTGGGATTTTACTGCTGATCTGGCGTGGGTTTTGATCGCTATGGTCGGTGGTATCGCCCGCTATCTAGATCAATACGTGCGTACGGGCGTATCCCCTAGACTGGGGCTACTGCTCGCGCATACGGTTGTGTCAGGGTTTTCTGGATATATGGTAGCCCAGACCATTATCCGACTATCGCCCGAGTGGGCGTTGGTAGCGGCAGGTATCGGAGGCTATTTGGGCACTCAGGGTCTGGATTGGATTTCGACCTTATTCACTGAGAAATTCGGCGGTAAGATCGAAAGGCGAGAGCAGGCCATTCACCAAGACGAAACTCCGAAAGGAGATGTGTGATGCCCATGCGTATGCTCCGCCGTCACTGGAGCCCCAAGATTGTTCTTGCAAACAGCTTTGTTGCCGCAGCCGCTGGACTTGCGGCTATTCGCGTTGCGACGTACCTTGGATGGTCTAATGACATGGCATCCGCGTTCGCCGGTACCGTTGGGTACATGGGCGCGATGGCTGTCGAATTCGTCATCCTCTGCATGAAAGAGCACTACCTGCGCAGAGCAAAGGGCGATCTAGGGGACATTGAATGAGTGAATTTATTCCCCTGCTGATACCCGCCACTTCGTTTGATACAGTCATTGATCAAGCATTTGTGACGCTTTCCGGCTATGCTGTCGTATTCTTTATGCTTGCCGTTCTCTGGAACATTGCTAAGCCGTCAGCGTACTCTGCTGTTGTAGCGGTGGCGACATTCCTTAGCCTCGCTGGATCGGCAAAAGTTCTGCCGATGTTTGGCGTCATGCCTGTATCTGGCGGGTCCTTCTACTTCCCCATGACTATCATGGCGCTGGCACTTGCACACCGGCAGTTCGGCAACGTCATCACACTAAACATCGTGTACGGCGGTATCTTAGGCTTATTGTTCATCAGTTTAGGCTACGCTAGGTGGTTTCTTTACGCACTAACGACCGCTGATACTATTAGTGACTACCAGGAATACATGCGGATTGCCGATGCTGGTAGAGATGCTCGCGACGCAATGCTGGCCATGGTAAGTCTATTTTTAGGTGGATTCTTCGTCATCACCATAAAACAGTGGCTAGCCGCAACCGGCGTAAACCACCCGTGGCGGTTCTTTCTATCTGTTGGGTTTGTGATCCTTTTCACAACGCCTGTGTTTGTCATCATGACGGTGCAGAAGAACCCGGTTTATGATGCAGACTACTGGGGCCTGCTGTTCAACACATACGTTGCGCGCTACTCGATCCTGTGGCCAGTTGTAGCGTACATGTGGTTATGCGGAAAGACGTGGATGCCTGGGGTCTGTAAGATCAAGTCGCTGGCGCTTCAGCCTCACGTAGACGACGCTGATTTTCCGCGACAGTCCGTGTAAGCGCGCCGCGCCATTCGTCAGGTGTAATCTCTAAAGAGCGTATGATGAACGAATGGACCGCGTCTATTCGCGGGACCCCTATGCCTCCTATTTTTTTTATTGGTACGGCGTCCACCGAGAAC
>JAGQNT010000023.1 GCA_020427965.1 Candidatus Saccharimonadota bacterium
CCCGAGGAGGGCTTGGTTTTTAGCCCTTCAAAACGAGATGACAACGCCAAGGGTACTGCGCTGGTGCAGGCTTTGGTTGCGCTGCGCTCCAAGTACTATGTCGAGCTGCAGGCGGCCCGTGAACGTGCCAAGCGGAATTTCGTCGGGAAATAATAGGTAAATCACCAAAACATTGTGAGAAAAATTATAGTTGTCTCACAGTTTGGCAATTTATTATGTAATCAGGGAGGAACGATATGCGCCTACTCGAAAGAGTTATCAAACGAAAAGCGCAGCCCACTACAGAGATGTGGCGACGCTATCTGGAATACTAAACGCTCCGCGTAAGGCTATCAGCAGTTACCGCTGCTATTAGTTTTTCTCGAGGCGTTTTTTTGTGGTTACGCCAATCTCTTCTTCTTCGTGGAAACGGTTTCGGTGAGCGTATAAACGATAGGCAGCCCGGTCCTGGTCTGTCAGATATTGACCGTTTAAAGCGCGCGGCCACAGCTTGTAGGCTCGAACTGTGTCAATCTCAATGGCAAAGACTACCACTTGCATCTGTAAAAACAGCCAATAGAGAAGTCCAAGCACGATGGCAAACGTACCGTACAAGTTGTTGAGGTGCTTTAACTGATGCGTCAGTATGTAGGTTCCAAGTGCCTGGAGCAACACCAAGCCGACCGTTGCAACCGCCGCACCAACCCAGACTTCACCCAGCGACCGCCTCACAGACTGTGCAGTACGGGCCAGGAATACGAATAGCCAGAATAACATGCCTGCTGTAACCAGCACCGCGACCACCCTGGAAACGCCCGGCAAGCTAAAACTTACTGCGACCCCGGCTACGATTGGTGTGATGAGGATGCCCAGCCCACCGACAATAATGATGTACACACTTTTGAATAAACCGGCCGGAAAACCAACGCGCTTTACTCTAGGAACTTGCCAGATATGGTTGACCGCACCCCTGAATGCGTCGGCAACACCACGTGCACCATACAGTGTCAAAAGGGTACCTACGACTAGCAATAGTCCCGTAGCACCGTTGTGAACATTGCGCTGCAGCTCATCGCCAATAACAGGTATGTACGTCGTGGCTGTTTCCAGCACTTTTCGCTGTAGTTCTCCATCATTTCGTAACAGCACCTTCGTAACCGTTGTAAGCACCAGTAACAGAGGGAAGAGCGACAGAAAGCCATAATATGCTAGTAGGGCGGAATAGTGACCAGCTTCGTCATCGCCATACTTCTTAAAAACAGCGATCGGGAAGCCAAGCACGCCGTGTCGACGCTGAAAAGCATCAAATTTATCGATTATTCGTTGGATTTGTTTCATCAGAAAACTACTACTGATTGTAGCCGACATCAGATATTGCGCAAAACGCTGTCCAGTGAGATGTAGTTAGAAAGCTTACAGCTAGCAGTCAGGAAGTTATCGATAATAAGATTGTACTAGCAGTGTAAAGGAGGGATCACACTCATGTACTACGACGAAGAAGAACTAATGGAAACATTCGACAAATGGGACAATCGCGACAAACGCGCCCGATTCCTACGACGAATGGAACATAAACTTAACGCAAAGGAGAGCCGTTTCGCCCGATAATTCCACCCCGGCAGAATGGCGGTTTAGATCAACAGGTTACCGATTCCGGTAACCTGTTTTGATATTAGAAACGTATGCGATTTAGGAAGCTGTCGATGGAATCTGCTTGACGCTCTTGATGGGGCAGGTGGCTGCCCAAAAGATTCATGATGCTCTCTTCGTCCTTAGGGTCATAGTAGACACTGACGAGCGGCGCAAATCGTTTGATGGGCGTGAGCATAATAACCTCCATGGCGCTTTCGGGCACAATAGAGAACGATTTAAACTCATTGAAGTTATAGTGTCTTTGACCAACATCCAGGCCTTGGTCACTCAGGCGATAGTCCAGCTGTTGCGGTCGCCTGGCACCATACACGCTAAGCAGTATCCCGGCCGTAATAATCACGACTGCCGTTACGATGTCTTTCGTAACAAGCCAGGCGCCAACTCCAACCACAACACTAAGACCAACGACTAGCATGTGCCAGCCACTACTTTTGCTGTGCTCAACGAACTCTGATGCCGTCCATGCAATGGCCTGACTAGGCTCACTGGGCACTTCTGGAGCGGGCTCCTGGAAAGGGCTGGGCGGTATTGGCGATGGTTCGATGGTTGGTTGTGTTGGCTGCGTAGCCGGGGCAGGTGATTGGTCAACCGGCTCAGATGCAGCCGAGGCTACGGGTAAGGGCGCAGGTTCAGGTGTCGAAGTAGTAGGGGCAGGGGTAGGTGCAGACACTTCTGTACGCGGCGAAACTGTTTCACCGGGCTGAAACTGCTGCGTTGGTTGATCAGAGCCTTGTTGTTGCCCATCCATATGCCACCATTGTACACGGGATTAAGGTGTTTGCGTATTGAATTTATGAAGCTTGCTAAGGTGTTTTAGCTCGTACTTATCGTTAACCCGAACCGCACGACGACCATCTAGACATTTGGGTATGAGATATTCCTTACCTGTTTTATGTAGAACATATAGCCAATCATAGGCGTTTTGGGCAGTTTTCTTGATGACATAGCCCGTTGAATTGGAGTGTATCCGCCTCAGTTCGACATCATCGGTACTGGTGTAGCGAACCTGAACTCTCATTAGTCTATGGTCGTTGTCCACTACTAAATCGTAGGCCGCGGATTCTGTAAGTGGAATCGAAACATCCATTCTTAATTTCGTGAACGATGCAATCGCTTGAGCAACTGCAACATCCCCTTTGTATTGTGTGTCTCTCATTATTAATTGATTATAGCTGGTATTGCATACCGCGTAAACTAGTATGGTATAATTCACCCCTGTGAGGAGAGATGCCCGAGTGGTTGAAGGGACTTGTCTTGAAAACAAGCGTGCCGGCAACGGTACCGTGGGTTCGAATCCCACTCTCTCCGCCAGATTAATCTGGTGTTACAATAGACCAAGCAATTTCCCTGTTCTAGCCAAGGGAAAAGAGCAGCCTGCAGTTCTGCAGCTCAACAAAATCGCAATCCAAGGAGCGTTAGCGACTGAATGCGATTTTGGGAGGAGGCATGGCGGCAAGCTGGGCAGCTGAGGCGGGAAACTTGTTTTGCCGCATCGGCTGGCCAGCTTTCTAGCCAGCGCCGACGAGGAGAGGTACCCAAGTGGCTGAAGGGGACGGTTTGCTAAATCGTTAGTGGGGCGCGAGTCCCAGCGAGGGTTCGAATCCCTCTCTCTCCGCCAAATAAATAGACCCAGAAGAACTGGGTCTTTTTATTTGGCTGCGTTCGAGGGGTACGAACCTGTCGACCTTGTTGACAGGTTCGGCGTACGAGGAGCGCAGGAAAACTCAAGCTTGCTTGGATTTTCCGAGCACCACAGGAAGGAGCGCGCCAAGGGCGCGCGATATCCCTCTCTCCCAGGTAACAAATCACGCCTTGCTAAACCGCTTCACCTTCTGCCCCTCAAACTCAACCTCTTCCAACCAAATGTCCAACTCTCGGATAAATGTTAGATTCTTCCCATACTGCGCCTGGTAGATAACGGCTATCGAATTGTCTTTTTCCTCAATGGCAACCCCGATGACTTTGTATAGCCCACCCTTGTAATGTTTGTAAAGCGAACCAATTTCAACTTGTCGTTTCGCCGTATGGAGCCTATTCTGCAATTCAACCTCAGACAGTTTTTCTTCCATACACCAATAATAACAAGTTAGGCCTGGGCAAACACCACCGCATCCACCCGTTTGGCTCCAGCCTTACGCAAAACGCTGGCAGCCGCTTCTAACGTTGCACCGGTAGTAATAACGTCATCGATCAATATAATGTGTTTGCCAGCGACTAGTTCTGGACGCTGGACCCAAAATGCGCTCAAAAGGTGTTCAAATCGCTCTTTGCGCCCAGACCCAACCTGTCGTTCTTGTCCTCTGCGCGCCAGTGCGCCAATGTGAGTCAGGGGGGTAGACCGAGCCAATCGTCTTGCAAGCAATGATGCCTGGTCAAAGCCACGTTGACGCACTCGACTCGTGGCTGTCGGCACATGGATCACGACTGCATCCTCGGGGAAATCCAACCTTTCGTTCATAACCCGACCCATTTCATTAATAACCGATCTTGCGTGGGCAAATTTTAGTTTCCACACCAAATCTTTTGCGACATCGCGATATGCGGTCGCAACCCGTACTGAATACAGCGCTGATGAGGAGCGACATGTTGTACACGTTTTGCCATCTGTCGATAGTGCGTGACACCTATAGCAACGCTCAGGTAGGCGTGGCAGGTTGTGTGCACACGTCGAACAAAGCAGTTTGCCTTCTTTTCCACAGGCTAGGCAATGGTGTGGCGCAAAGAGTGATATGAGGGAATCAAGCATAAACGTTGTGTTTAATGTGTTGTAAATATGTGCCCCACCAGTTGCACGCTGTTTTACATCTAAGCTATACTGCTATCAACACAAAAAGGCAAGAGTGAACTAGCTAATTACTGGAGGGTAACAACTATGGCGCGACGTGGTCGTGACGATGATCTTCTCTTGGAAGAAGACGAATTAACCGCCGCTTTCCTGGGTGATGACGACCTGGCTGCCGGCGACAGCACCGCTGCAGCACCCGACCAACCTGCTGCTCCGGCCGACGAGTGGGACGAAGACGAAGCTCAGCTGCCAGGCCAACTGGCGGTCGACGTGTACGAAACTAAGGAAAAATTGGTCGTAAAGGCTCGCACCGCTGGTGTGAACAAGAACGAGTTAGACGTTAGCATCTCTGACAATCAGCTCACCGTTCGTGGCACGCTCAGTGCAGGCAACGAGGATGATGTCGAGAATTACTTCTTACAAGAGTGCTACTGGGGCGAATTTTCTCGCACCATCGCGCTGCCGGTACCGGTCAAAGAAGAAGAGATTGAAGCCATGCTCAAGGATGGCGTACTGACAATCAGCTTTGGCAAGGTCCAGCAGGACACGGTCAAGAAGATCCAGGTTTTGTAAAACAAAGATCGTAACCATCAAAAAAGCCTCCCGACCAGGAGGCTTTTTTAGTCTAACGACAAATCCTAGGTTGGAACGTTGTTGATCACGAAGCGGACAATGACCTGTGCCAGTGCCACGATCACTAGACCAATAATGGCGTAGATGATGGTATTCTTGGCGCCCGAGACGTTGCTACTCTCACCACCAGACGTGATGTACTTAAAGCCACCGACGATGATCATAATGACCGCAACAACACCGACAATTGCCGAAATGATGTTAACAATCTTGGTTAACAGATCGTTGAAGCTTTGACCAGTTTGCGTACCACAACCAGCACCATTCTGGGACTGACCGGTGACGTTAAAGTTCGCGCCAGTACACAGGTTGTCAGTGACGTTAGCTGCTGCCGAAGCGACTGCTGGCATCAACATCGGCGTTCCCAGCACGAACAGGGAAGCGACGATCATGAGCTTGTTTTTCAATTTTTGGATCATTTTATACCTTTCTTACGTTTGCCTTACTTATATCATATCCGGTAATGCTAGTTCAAGATTAGCTACGTCGTCCTATTGATGACAAAACGGACAATCACTTGCGCCATGGCGACCACCACTAAGCCAACTATCGCGTAAATCAGAGTGCTTTTGGCAGATGATACCTTGTTGGCGTCTCCGCCAGCGGTGATGTACTTAAAGCCTGACACGATGATCATAATGACCGCAGCAACACCGACAATAGACGACAGTAGATTGACGACGGTTGCCAGTGTCTTATTGACCTTATTACCGTTACCGGGCTTACAGCCACCACCGGTGATTGTTATGCCTCTACAGGCATCACTCACGGAGTCTGCCGTCACAGGGGCGGGCAAGGCATAGGCTGTTGCAGTAACTGGTACAAAAAACAGACCGCTCATAGCCACGAGACTGATAATAATTTGTTTTATTCTGTGCATAGATACTCCTACAATTTACTCAATACTACAAATATTAATGCTCGGGCGAGCGCAATAACCACAATGCCGACTGCGGCATAAATAATGCCTCGGCGGGCGCCTGCGATATCCTCTGCATTACCGCCAGCCGTGATAAACCGTAAGCCAGAAACAATAATGATAATAACCGCGGCGGCGCCAGCTACCAGCGCAATGATGTCGACGATTTTCATCAGTAAACCCTTGTCACCAGGTGAAGGGAGCAAGGGGTTTGTATTTTGACCCTTGTCCGCACAGACGGCAGAATTTGGTGCCTTACTACAATCAACACCACTAAACGGCGACCAGGCCCCGGCCGCAGGCACCAGCAGTATTACCGACAATAACAGCGATACTAACGACGCACCAACAAACCGCCTCACGTGATCCTCACAAATACAAAACTTACGATTGCCTGTGCGATAATCGCTATGACCAGACCAATGAGTGCGTAAATAATGGTACCCTTGGCTTTACCGACAGCCTGTGGATCGCCTCGTGACAGAATGTAGCGCATGCCGCCAATGGTAATGAATAACAGAGATATAGCCGCCGTGATACTTATTGCAATGCTGATAATAGCGCGGACCGTGTTGCCGTTGGCCGCCGCATGAGGCAGAGCATTGGTACTAATTTGCTGCGCAACAATGAACAACTGATGCATACTCATACTTTACACCAGTGTGTTGGCCAGGAAGGCGATAATGGCAACTGCCACTACGGACAGTGCTAAACCAATCAGGGCATTAATAATAGTTGACTGAGCCTTGGAGGTTGCCTCGGGCGTGCCCTGGCTCGTAGCATATTGGATGCCTCCGTATATAACAAATGCTACTGATATCAGCCCAACGACACGGATTAGATCGTCAACGATCGCTAGTAGTATCAGCGGTACATCACTGGCGTTACCACCACCAGGCAACAGATTGAAATTGAGTACTCCACACTGACCAGTGACCGGGTCAACTCCGTAGTCAAGATATGCGTACCATGGCTTTAAGCCAAAGAAACCACCCGCATTACAGGTAACAGCTGCAAAAGTCACAAAATTACTAAACATTAGACAAGTCCTCCTGGAATAATAAACTGTAGAAACGCCAGCAAGAAGAAGTATGCCAGCAGACCAACAATGGCGTTACGGATATGCTTTTTACCACTTGCAGACATTTGAGGGTCGCCACCAGATGCCGACACCTGAATGGCGCCAATGACAATGGCGATAATCGCCACAATCAACACGAGCGACGACAGTACCGCGATGATCGGGTTGATGTACTTGGTGATTAACGGGCATTTGTCGGCCGTACAGACCACCGAGCCATTAACAGCGGGGTCGCCGGTACCACTGGTGTCCTGGCGTTGCTGCTCGGCTGCTTTGACGTCTTTCATGCATTTTACAAACCTGGCACCGCCCTTTTTAAAGTCACTACTACAGTTTGTATACCAGCTTTCTTGCAGCTTGTTACAAAACGAGTCAGCACCACCGCCAGCCTGACAACGAGCTTTAGCCATAGCCGCAGTCATTTCACAGTCGATGCTATAGACACCATTTCGGGCAGCAGGCGCATTCAGGGTACAGTTGGCACCATTACTGACATCGCACTTCGCCGACTTGTATTTAGTTACGAAAGAACCAGGACTGGGACCTCGATAATTTTTGCCATCCCACTGGGTATAACAAGTTATCAGTTTAGAAAGTGGGGCAGTAGTAGGGGCCGCAAAGGCGTGGGCGCCGAGCAGTGAAAACACCGCCACAAAAACCAGCAAGGCGGATAAAAGGCGCTGCGACAGTAGCCTAGCTTTACGTTTTTGTTTGATTGACATAGTTGCATAATAGTCCAGAAATCGCTTTTTGCAAAGGGTTTGAGAGGGGGTAAGTCGGGAAGGCTAGGGTGAGTTTGTGACATATATCACCATATATTGACACATCCGGCTATTGATTTATTGACGTTTTTGTGATATATTATAGCCACACCATATCTTGGTGCATCATTCAATTTGAACAAGGTTTTTACAGTACTATGTCAGAAGCACACAGCGATCCATTTGTTCCATCACCACGGCCAGGCATCGAAGATCACCCTCACTTTGGTGGCGGGCGACGTTTGGCGCCCGTACCAAGATATGAAGCCCCTACGGTAGCCCAGGATCCCGACGCGACTCAGGAATTTACTGAGGCAGATATGCGTCTGTTTAACGCAATGCTGGACAGTGAAGACCAAAATGTCAATGACGCACCAGAAGATCTAAGTGACGTGCCACCAACTCCTGTTCCAGTGTTAGGAACTGACGAAACAACCCCGCCAACTCCACCGCGACGCAGTCGTCGTGGTTTTTGGGTGGGTGTTAGTGCAGCAGTTGCAGCTGGCGTAAGTATTGCCGCCCTTGCCGTCACTCACTCTGGTGGCGACGAAAAAGAACAGAACACCACCAGTGATGCCGCCTTAGACCAGGCCGCAAAGGATGAAGTAA
>JAGQNT010000237.1 GCA_020427965.1 Candidatus Saccharimonadota bacterium
ACCCGGAGATGTATGGCATGGCGCGTTGGTGGTCAAAAGAACGGGTTGTCAACAACATTTATCGGAAAAAACAGATTGTCGGATGCGCCATACACAGGCGCGAACCCCTACCTCAAGAGTGGCGGTATCTGTGGGCTGATTGTTTGGCGACACGTGCAGAGCGGGGCGAATTATCCATCATAGACATCAAGCGCATGAATCTACTCGAAAGGTATGTGTCCCAAGTCATTGCTGAAAAGACAAAGAGTTGGATAGATACCGTAGACAAGGGGGTTCATGTGCATGAAGGAACGTTGGTACTAGACCCACTGGCCGTAGAACGGGACTTCAAGGCGCAGCAAATGTCATGGAGACACAAAGAGCATATCTTTCGTGACGCGAAGAATGTTTTACACATCACCTACGAGCAGTTAAGAGACGCATTCGATTCAACGATGGGTGTGGTGCAAGAGTTCATTGGTCTTGAGGTGACAACGTTAGCGCAAAAAACTGTCAAGCGTGAGCGTCGTCATATGCGTTCTGTTATCGAGAATTACGACGAGGTTATTGCCCATTTGATAGGTGATTATCCCGAACATCTGGGCTTGGATTGAAATTATGATACATCTTGTTTGGTCTGGCGGGAACACCTACTACGCGACCCTGTTGCTTAACCCGCAACTCAAGTCGGCGCAGAAGTTCGAGATTAAGGGCTTGGCAAACGACAACAGGGTGCATACCCTGCCGGAGCCTTTGACGATTGAAGGCGAAACGCATACTCGTGCCGTTGTCAGAAGCGTAGGTGTTCCAGTTTGATAATCGGGTACTATCTGGATGTGGACTACGGTTCACTGCGTACCGATATGGCAGTTCGTGTCTCGTCTGCTATCCAACGCCATTTCCTAGAAATGGATGGTATTGAGATGGTTGTGTGTAACCGTCAAGCTGCCTATATCGTTTCGCGCTTTTGCGTGGCGTACCAGCACAGAGCCATGATACAATGCGACAGTGCCGACAGTGTTATCAAGCCCCCGAACATCGGTGTGGTTGCTGATACGGATTGGCTGATAAACTATTGTGACCGTAACGTGTTCGTTTCTCGTGGTCAATACGAGAGACTGTTGAATGAAAACAATGAGTGGATTATTTACAACCCTAGCACCTTGGCTGTTGATTATTGTGGTAAGCCTCTATATCGTTAACGGTGTAGTTGTTTACAGGAGAATTGACAAGAGCAAGCGGGGATTTGGGATGCTTCTAAAGACATTGCTGCTGTGGGTGTTCTACGTAAAGCGAGGAGCAGTTGGTTGAAGATTTACACAGATGCGTTTGATGCCGATAGCGTGGGCGGGATACCCCGTGTTCTTACCGCACTCAAGAGGCATCTTCCTGAATATGGTCATGAACTTACACACGACATAGAAACGGCAGATGTCGCTAACCCTCACGGTGTCAAGGTTGCACACTTCAATGGTGCCTATGTGTCATCCAATCATGGCTTGTATTGGTCGGATTACGATTGGGGCGGTTACGAGCAAGCCGCGAACAGAGCTATCAAGCAAACGTTGCGACGTGCAACTATCACAACGGTTCCGAGCGCGTTTGTCGCTCGTTCCCTGGGGCGCGGTTTTTGGGGTGATGTTCGGGTTATTCCGCATGGCGTAGAACTAGACGAGTGGGAGGTTAGCCCGACAAATGATGGGCGCATTTTCGCGTTCTCAAAGTATCGCGTGGACAAAGTGTGCGACCCTCGTTTCGCCTTGGAGCTTGCACGACTAACGCCTGATTTGCAATACAAGATGTCTCTCCAAGACATCGGCTCTCAGAACATCATCAGTTGTGGGCCTAAACCATACGCCGAACATAAGAAGGAAGTTTCGTCATCACTGCTCTATCTATCTTTGGTTGTCGAGACCGGCGACATCGGAGCCTTGGAAGCGATGGCAAGCGGCGTGCCGGTGGTTGGTTGGCGCGTTGGGGCGTTGGAGGAACTGGTCGTCAACGATGTGAATGGGTACACCGTGCCTTATGGTGACATGCGTGCATTAGAGGATGCTGTGCGTCTAGCCATTAGCAAGCGCGATGAACTGGGTGCAGGTGCGCGACAGATTGCTGAATCAAGGTATCAATGGAAAGACCGCGTAGGCGAGTACGCATCTGTGTTTGAGGACGCTTACAGCATTCACAACAATCCGCAGCGTGTTTCAATCGTTATCCCGACCTATAACAACGCCGCATACATCAAGGATGCTGTGGATTCTGCGCTGTCACTAGATGGCTCGGAAGTTGTTGTTGTGGACGATTGCAGTACCGATGAGACCCCCGACATCCTGCAACAGTACGCCGATAACAAGCGCGTAATTTTGGCAAAAACGCCCACAAACTCAGACGTTGCCTATGCGCGAAATCTTGCCGCCAAGCTGTCTACTGGGCGTTACATCCTGCCTCTTGATGGCGATGATGTCTTGCTTCCAGATGCCGCAAAAAAATTGGAACAAGCTCTTGACGAGTCACCAGACCTGCATATTGCGTATGGCAAACTGGATGTCAACGGTCAAGTCAACGAATGGCCGTCAGGGTTCAATTGGCAACAACAGGTATCTGGGGGGAATTGCCTTCCGTATTGCTCTATGTATCGGCGTGAAGTGTGGGAGCGAGTCGGTGGTTATCGGGAGCGGTTCGCACGCGGAGAGGATGCTCATTTCTGGTCTATGGCGACATCATTTGGTTTCGTGGCAGGACTAGTCGCCAATGAGCCTGTGGTGCGCTATCGTGTCCATGACGCATCTAAGACCCAGACGATGTTCCGCGAAACCGGCAAGCGCGATAGTGGGTGGAAATACTGGCTTCCTTGGCACAGCGGCGGTGGTATAGATGTTCCGTTTGGAGCGCAGACCAACACTGAAACGCTACATATACAATCCTATATAACGCCTGACGTGTCTGTTGTAATCCCCGTTGCCGAGCATCACCGACCATATCTCTTAGACGCACTTGACAGCATTGTTGCACAGATAGGGTGCCACAATTGGGAGGCTATTGTCGTAAATGACACAAATTCCCATATGTCATTCATAGCCGGTGCGCCCTACGCCAGAATTGTGAATCGTTCCGATTACAGCAGCCCGATTGGTGTGGGCGCGGCACGTAATGCGGGTACCTGGTTCGCAAAAGGCAAATACATCCTCTACCTCGACGCTGATGACTTCCTGCTACCTGACGCTTTAGCGAGTATGCTCGCAGCGACGACAGACGAAAACCCGCTCATGGTGTATGGGTGCTACCTCGGAAGCGCGGCTGTTTTCGATAAGATGTCAAAAGGCAACGCTGATGCGCTTGGTGTTGCGCGTAAACACGCACAACATTATCATGATTTTATTGGAGAAAGATTGGACGAAGCCGTGATGTTCCCCGTGCTTGACACGTATTATGGTGACGACATTCAAAAGACCAGCTTGGTAAAGCCTGTGCGGCCTGTAACAACGCTTATACCGCGCCAGTGCGTGATTCAATCGGGTGGCTTTAATAACGAGCTTGAAACTTGGGAAGATTGGGATTTTGAGATACGAACAAACGCATTGACAAATACGTGTGCGGTTGCCTTGCGTACCCCCACGTTTTATTATCGTATGCACACAGGCACGCGGCGCGACAACACAGAGGCACGCGAGTCTGTCAAGAGGTACCTTGCCACAGCTTGGCAGGCGTATCTAAGTGGAGAAAAGAAGATGGCATGTAGTTCATGTGGCGGTAATAACGCCTTGAGTAGCAGCAAAATTGTCGCCCATGTACCGAGCAGCGTTCGGCTTGTACACGGGCATACTTACATTCGCTTCATCGGCACAGAGCGCACAAAGAGGCCGTACCCCGGTCAAGAGAAGTCTTACAACTTCGCAGCCTGCCCCGGCCCAAACGCGCTGTCTGTTGACTGCGTGC
>JAGQNT010000238.1 GCA_020427965.1 Candidatus Saccharimonadota bacterium
ATAGCTCAGCCACATATTGCCACGGCTCAACACCCTGCACCGCTGCAGATGCTTTGAGCGCCGCGACACTTACTCCTAAAGCGGTATTGCCTCCAATGACATCAAAGAGCGGTGTACTATCAAGCGTATGAAGACGCTCGTCAAGCCCTTGCTGATCATGGACATTATGTCCGCAGAGTGCCGGCGCCACAACTTTTTTCACAATCCGCACTGCTTCCTTGGCTGGTTTGGCATGCACTTCGCGACTGCCAGTACTGGCGCCACTCGGCACACTAAACGTCCCGGTCTCACCACCGACTGCCACCGTAACCGCAATGGTGTCTTTGCCCCGAGAATCTTTAATTACTTCTGCTGTAATAGATTCTATCGGGGCTGGTTGGCGTTTGGATGTATGACCAGGATTGAGTAGCATCATCAAATCAGACACGTTGGACTCCAGTGGTCCCGTCACAATATGATCGCCGACCGTATCGAAGAACGGAAATGAATTTCGGCATGGTTCGTAATCAGTCACATTTAAGCCTGCCTGCGCTGCCTTCCGAGCTGTCTCAGCATCAGCTAACGCCCCGGCGGCAGTGGTGTTGTCTTTACCATCTGAAGCCAGGGATACAAAGACTTGTCCGGGCATTAAGGCTTCCAACATATGAAGTGCCAAATAATCATTCCGACCACCCTTACCAGTGCAGTTGTCGGGTATCACAAGCTTCGTTTCTCCACCGACCAGATAAACCGTACCAGGAGCAGCTTGTTTTGTGAGTAACGATTGTGTTTCTTCGGGTGTTGCGTACTGTGTCTTTGCCAAAATCTCGCTCTGATACCCACGCTTAGTAGCTTCTGCTGCCATTGCCTCCAACGCAACTTCGTTAGACGCCACTAAAAAGTTATGGACGTTCGTAAAATATTTGTCGTCTTTTGGTGTCTCCACCAGATTAAACGTGCCTAGCTGATACCGCTCGATAATCGCCCGTGCGTCATCAATAGTGCTACTGTCCTGACAGGTAGGACCAGATGCCACAGCTGCCATATCACCTCCCGGCACATCAGAGAACACCAGACTTGCTACCGTGGCAGGATATAAAGTCTTAGCGAGTCCGCCGCCCTTAAGGGTAGAAATATGCTTGCGGACAATATTAAGTTCCTCGATCGTACCGCCACTGGGCAAAAACGAACTAAAAAGTCGTGTGCCCTGCTCACATTCTGACATTGAGGAACATAAAAGCGCTGAGCCACCACCAGAGACAACTACCAAGACCAGATCATCAGCTGTTGCCCGGCGGGCCACCTCTTCAATATGCCGGGTGGCAGTGTAGTTGAGTGACGAAGGTAGCGGATGCGTCCCAGCATACGTATCCACCACCTGGCAGACCTTTTCTTTAATGCCCACAACCGCACCATCAGCAACGCGACCAGCTAAAAGTTCTTCCAGGGTCAACGCTGCCGTACACGCCACCTTACCAAATCCCACTACGTAAATATGACGAAAGTCACCAAGCGAAAACTGCGTGCCTTGTATGGTGAGTGTGTCACCCGCTAATCGCAAAGTATTGCGCAACACCGTCTCTGTATCAATGGCTGCCAAACCAGCTTCGGCGATCGCTAAAGCATCAGCGCGGGCTGGCGTAGTAGCAAGCGTCCTGAGGTTTTGTATATAGTGCATCATGCTTTGACTTCGTTTTGCAATGTGCCTGAGACAAACGCCAAAATGTTTGCGGCAGTGATATCAGTAATCTCACGTTTAGCCTCCTTCGTATTAAAAGCAATGTGCGGCGTCACGACCACATTGGGCATATCAATGAGCGCATGATTAGCGACCAATGTCTGCCATAACTCAGCGTTTACTTCTTTATGCAAAAGCAATTCGGCTTCTTCTGCCATCTCGTGTTCCCCTTCTAAGACATCGAGTCCAGCGCCAGCCAGGTGCCCGTTTTTAAGTGCTTTTACCAACGCCTGTGTATCCACCACATCGCCGCGCGCCGTGTTAATGAAGTACGCACCGTGTTTAAGGTTCGTGAGCACGTCTTCATTTATGAGTTTTTTAGTACTAGGGAGTGAAGGCACATGCACAGTGAGAATATCTGCTACTTTGGCGACTTCGAGTAAGTCGAGGTATGTGACCTGATATTCAGCTTCCAAGCCCTGCTTAGGATGTACATCATATGCCACCACCTGCATACCAAGACCGCGCCCAATCTGACAGACGTTTTCGCCAATGGCGCCAGTTCCAACGACCCCCAGCGTTTTCCCACACAGATCAAACCCTTCATACACTGAAAGGTCTGACACGACTGATTGGCGCTGTACATCTGTATAAGACCGAAACGCATTCCGTGAGAGCGAAAACATTAAAGCAAACGCGTACTCTGCCACTGTCCGCGTACCATAGTGTGGCACCCTCGACACCTTCACGCCCTTTTCATACGCCGCGCCCAAACTAATATGATCGTAACCGGCAGAACGTGTTGCGATAAACTTTAGTTTTGGCAGTTGTG
>JAGQNT010000239.1 GCA_020427965.1 Candidatus Saccharimonadota bacterium
AAGTAGCTCTCACCAAACTGGCAAAAAACATTAAGGCTCCAGGCTTTCGTGCCGGGAAAGTGCCAATCAGCGTTGCTGCAAAGCATGTTAATCCTGCCGCTCTCGCCGAGCAGACGCTTGACGATGCGCTGAGCAAAGCAGTCTCCCAAGCCTTTACCGACGAAAACATCCAAGCACTCGACCGTCCAGAAGTCGATATCAAGAAATATGTTCCTGGTCAGGAGCTTGAGTTTGTTGCCGAGGCAGAGATTCTCCCTGCGATCACTCTGGGCAAATACAAAAAGATGGGTGTCAAAAAGGTTGTCGGCAAGGTTACGGCCGCTGACATCGACGACGTTATCGAACGAATGCGCAAAGGTTTCGCAGAACGCAAAGAAGTTAAACGCGAAGCTAAAGATGGTGACGAAACAGTCATTGATTTCGTAGGCAAAATGGACGGCGTGGCTTTTGACGGCGGTACGGCGACAGATTACACGCTTGTACTGGGATCAAACCAGTTTATTCCAGGTTTCGAGTCAGGCGTTGCTGGTCACAAGGCTGGTGAAGAATTCGATGTCGATTTGAAATTCCCAGATGATTACCACGCCAAAGACCTTGCGGGCTCACCTGTGACTTTCTCGGTCAAACTGAAGGCCGTTAAAGAAATCGTCCTGCTAAAGGTAGACGATGCGTTCGCCAAAAAGGCCGGTCCGTTCAAGACGGTCGCCGAACTTAAAGAGGACATCAAGGTGCAGTTGGCTCAAGCTCGTGAAAACGAAGCAACTGACAAATACAAGGACGAGCTGGTGGGCAAGCTGATTGAAGTCAGCAAGGTTCCTCTACCGGAAATTTTGGTCACAGACCAAAAGCGTTCTATCGAACAGGACATGACGCAAAACCTGATGTATCAGGGCCTGACGCTTGACAGCTATCTTGGTAGCAAAAACCTGACCCACGAAGAATGGTTGGATACCGAAGTCAAAACAGCCGCCGAAAACCGTGTAAAAGCCGGTTTGGTCCTAGCAGAGCTGAGCAAAGTCGAAAAGATCACCGCGACAAATGAAGAATTGGCAGAGAAAGTACGCCAGTACCAAGAACAGTACGGCAATCGTTCGGGACAAGATTTCACCACCCCTGAATTGCAGCGTGATATTGCGAACCGTCTCTTGACCGACAAGACCATCGACCGCCTCGTTGAACT
>JAGQNT010000240.1 GCA_020427965.1 Candidatus Saccharimonadota bacterium
AAGGCGAACCGTTTGACCCTAACGCAGAATGGCAGGGGATGCCGGAGTTTCAGCAGGAAGATTTAACAGGCATCAAGTGCATTGTGCATTTCGAGAATGAATCGGACATGAAAGACTTTGAGAAGCTAGTAGGGCAACACATACCGGACAACACGAAGTCAATCTGGTACCCCAAGAAGGAATGGGCAGACATGGCGTCATTGCGATATGTCAATGAATCCTAAGTATCCGGTTTATATCATATCTAAGGGGCGTTGGGAATCACGCCTAACTAGTAGGGCGCTTGAACGTTTGGGTGTTCCATATCATATCGTGGTAGAGCCGCAGGAATACGACAACTATGCGGCAGTCATCGATTCCCCAAAAATACACGTTCTGCCGTTCAGCAACTTAGGACAGGGCAGTATACCGGCTCGCAATTGGGTATGGGAGCATTCAATAGGCATCGGCGCAGAACGGCACTGGATACTAGATGACAACATACGGGACTTTTACAGGTTGCACCAAAATCTAAAAGTAAAAGTATCAAACGGCGTTTGCTTTAAGGCTACTGAGGATTTTGTCGATAGGTATGTCAATTTAGATATGGCGGGACTTCAATATGAAAGTCTTGCTCCACGAAAACAAAAGCGCAAACCGTTCATACTCAACACTAGGGTGTATTCGTGCATCTTGCTATCTAACAGGGTGACTCATAGATGGCGAGGAAGGTACAACGAAGATACAGATTTGAGTTTGCGCATTCTAAAAGATGGAAGTTGCACCCTGCTTATGCAGGCGTTTCTATGCGACAAAATAGCAACTATGCGCATGAAAGGCGGCAACACAGAGGAACTATACAAACTCGACGGACAAAAAGACGGGCGACTACTAATGGCCCAGTCATTGCAGCAACAGCATCCAGACGTGACAAAGATTGTATGGAAGTGGGGCAGATGGCAGCACAGCGTAGACTATCGCCCATTCAAAAACAATCGGCTAATCCGCAAGCCGGGTGTTGAGATACCGGAAGGCGTCAACAATTACGGCATGAAGTTGGTAAAGTTGGGCGAGTGATTTGGGATAACTCGCCCGCCGATTTGGGATAACTTGGGATAACGAAATTACATAATGGGTAGGCAATATACGGCACAGGATTTTATAGACGCAATTCCCGGCACTGGCGGCATCGTCAGTGCTATTGCCCGCAAGGTCGGCTGCGAGTGGAATACTGCACGAAAGTGGGTTGACAACTATCCGACCGTCAAACAGGCATACGATAACGAGTGCGAGTCTGTGCTTGACCTTGCCGAAACAACCGTGCTGAAGAGCATCAAGGACGGCGATACGGCAGATGCTAAGTGGTATCTGACAAAGAAGGGCAAGCATAGAGGGTATAGCGACCGTGTTGAGTTGACCGGCGCTGATGGCGGTGACATTCCGATTCGAGTAGTGGATTACAGAGATGGACTTGCCACGGTTGCGCCACGACCAGATGAAGATAGCGACTGACCCGGCAAAGGTCAAGGTGCTGTCAATGGATAGGCGTTGGGG
>JAGQNT010000241.1 GCA_020427965.1 Candidatus Saccharimonadota bacterium
CAGAGCCGAATATAGGGTCAGTATACGATGGCTTTAGACCATTACCAGCAAATGAGCCTACCGTCGAACCGTTACAAATGAAGTCTACACCCCCAATAGTATAGGTTGACTTAGAGATAACAAGCCCCACCCATGCTTCATCACCTGAAGAAACTGGGAACTCAACATAAGCACTCGCGGCAGCATAGTACATCTCACCATTGATGCCTTTGAGTGCAGGAGCGCTATTATACTGCGTCCAAGTGCCAGAGATAGCCGTTTTGTCAGCCCATGCGAGAATTGACTCGGAGCTTGCGATTGCAATCTCACCACGCATAGATGCAGCCCACAGGTTGTTGTAGTCACTATCAGAGCTGTTGGAGCTACCAAGCTCATTGGTGTAGTTTTCGATCATTACGACACCCTTGGTATTCTCGGTCCAAAGACCACTACCACTGTCGTAAGTTGGTGAAACGAGACGACTCACCATAGATTCAGCTGACGTGCCAGGACGACCATACCAGTGGTAATCACCCATGCGCAAGCGCTCGCGCACGCGTAGACCATACTCCGTTGCATAGGTATTTGGGCTATAGGCATAGGGGAGTTTTGTATAACTGTGTCCAATGTGGTGCAACTGCATTGCCTCTACATATGGATTTGGTGCATAAAGAAGCGATGTATCAACGTAAGTTTTAACCGATTGCTGTGTTGGCACTTTAGTGGCTGAGTCAGAGGCCATATCGTCTTCGTCGAGAACATATGAGTTACCTGATACGTCGGTGTCAGTGTTCATTGTCGCACCAGCAGCATCTACATTAGCGGTGTCTGTTACGTCTGCACCAGTCTCTATACCAGCAAGTTTAGTATCATCTGCTGCAGTAAATACATGGTTAGTACTACCATCAACGATTGTATCAGCCGATTGTGTTCCTGTGTGGTTAGCACGATCATAGGCTTTACCAAGGATATATCCAGCGCGACGACCAGTAACAGTACGCAGTGTTGATGCGGTGCCTGCATCAATTTCAGCCGTCGTAATCTCAGAATATGTCGTGTTTGTTGGTGTCGCCCAAGTATTATCTTTACGCAAGAATGACGTTGAGGTGCCACCAGTTGCTGTAAGGTCAGTAGTTGAGTGTGTGTGGCCAGGTTGTGATGCACTATCAGCAAGCGCCCCCTGAGCTGCCGTAGCATAGTCTGCGGGGTCAAATGCCTTCACATCAGCAAGGTTAGCCACTTCAGAGTCCATAAGAGCACCAGCAGCCGTTACATTGGCCGTATCGGTCACGTCAGCCCCAGTTTCAATGCCAGAAAGCTTGGTTTGCTCAGTTGCAGTGTAGTTTTTATTGGTGGTTCCACTTACCATGTTGTCTTGGTCAAACGCGTCGTCAGCTACAGTATTAGGGTCATAGACAGAAGCAAGCATGTCGCCAGATCCAGCGCCTGCTGGGCCCACCAAAGAAGTGCCAGATCCCCATGCTCCTGATGTTTTTGGACCATAAATATCCCACGAAGATGTGTCAATGTAGAAATCGCCATCTACACCGAGTCCACTGCCAGGTGTACCAGACCCACTCAGCACCGTTTTGCCATCGGTTCCGTCAGTTCCATCTGTACCATTAGATCCATCAGCACCATCTGCCCCTGTAATATCTGCCAATGCAACCAGGTTTGTCCAGCTCACATCGCCAACGTAACGCCACTGGATATAAGTGCCGTTATTCTGTACTTCGACCTCACGACCATCAGCACCGTCTGCCCCATCTGCTCCAGCAGCGCCGTCGGCTCCAGCGGCACCAGTTGCTCCTGTCGCGCCCGTATCACCCCTAGGGATAGTAAAATCTAAAACCGCAGCACTTGTCGTGCCGCTGTTTGCGACAGAGGCGCTCGATCCAGCAACTCCAGTTGTTGTAGTGCCAACCGAAACAGTAGCAGCTGCCCCGTCCGCACCATCGGCGCCGTCGGCACCTGCTGGGCCTTGAGGACCAGTATCACCCTGTGGGCCAATAGCTCCAGTAGCTCCAGTGTCACCTTGAGGGCCAGTTGCTCCAGTAGCCCCTGTTGCACCAGTCTCTCCCTTCTGGCCAGTGACTTGCACTATAAATTCAGTTGGGGTAGCGGTCTGAACGACAAAATTAGTCGGCTCGGCCGTCTCAATCGTTGCGGTGAGTCCTGTGTCAGATGTTACAAGAAATGTACTCATCTGGCACTCCTAACTCGTTGCTCGACGAATGTCCGCGTAAATAATTACTTCAATAAAATTGTCATCAGCTGGATAAGTATGCACGGTACCGTCTGACTCAATCCACTGGAATTCACCAAGATAGGACTTTTTCTTTTCACCATTACTAAAGTTTACGCCTGTGATGTCACCAGGCTCAAAAGCACATGACCACGTTGCATAACTTGAATCAGTAGAGTCGGCATCCCCAAATGATTTGTCGATCACCGCTGCAGCATCAGTCGCATCATTGTCAACGACTGGTTTGGCAGTAAAATAAAGAGTACCACCAGCAGTGTACTCGGCAACTGGCAACTTAAATGTATGGGTTACATCGTCGCCTTTTTTGAATTTCATTTGAACTTTATTGGCCATTTTTGTGTTCTCCTACCACTATTATAGCAAAAACATAAGAAAAACACCCCATTTCTGGGGTGCTTCTCCACCGCTTTGTAAGGCTCTCAATCTTACTAAGCTTCGCGCAACCAGTCACCCTTTGAGGAGACTACGACACCACCATTGGTAGCACCGTTCATGATAGTAATTTCGTCACCGAAGTTACCACCAGTGTTTTGCAGATACTTTCCGTCGGCTTCTGTGCCTTCGACATCGAATCCAGCAACAGTATCACCAGAAGCTGGGTCAACGGTTGGAATCGCAGCAGAGATAACTGCGCCATCTGGACCATTAGTTTCGCGAACACCACCGTCACGAACTGTGAAAGTTCCGACAGTTGCTGTAGCTGGCAACGTCACGACGACGCTTGCTACGATTACGTTTTGTACAATGCCACTGTCCTGAGCAGCGAGGGTTTTGTTTTCTGTCACATCGACAGCATAACGACCATCACCGAGCTTGTAGCGAGTAGAAAATGCAGGGTTTGCCATTTTTATTTACCTATTTACCTTTCTTAGTTGACTTCTCATCAGCTTTTGGGGCCAATTCTTCATCAGCTGGCTTAGAGTCTTCCTTGGCTGCAGGTGCTTCCTCAGTATTCTCTTCACTAGCAGGTGCCTCTTCGGCTGGAGCGGTTTCTGCTGCAGGCGTGTCCTTGGCCTCTTTCAAAGCCTTGTTTTCAGCCTCAAGCGCGTCAAGTCGAGCCTGGAGGCCCTTCAAGTCGTCAGCAGAGACGCTACCTTCATTGGCCTTGCCAAAGTCAGGTGTGATTTCTTTGATGTCGTCAGACGTAGCTGTACGGACAAAGCGGAAACCAACGCGTTCTGCTGCAGCTGCTTGGCCATCGCCAAAGAGAGGGTGTGTCTTCACGATCATTCGTGCGACGACTTCTCCCGCGTCGTTCTTGAGCTCGTAGAGCCCAGACTTACGCAATGGTCGCTCCTGGCCTCCCATGCCATTTGTTTCGGCAGTTTGGCCAGCCTTTGATGCTGCGAGTTGTTCTGTTGTTTTTGTCATAGTGCTGTTGCTCCTTTTTTGGAGTTAGTTGATATTAAGCGATTGTGCGGATACGGATCGCAACACCCTTGTTTGTCGGGATGAATGCGTCGTAGTAGCGACGGCCTTCTGCAACCTTACCATCAATACCTTGAACTCCGTCGAGGATACGAACCATGTTGAACTTGGTTGGTGCAACGAGGACGTTCTTGGCTACAATCATGAAACCGAAGTTTGCAATGTAGTAGCTTGAAGGACAGACCACGATGTCCATACCGAGAACACGACCGATAACACCCGTCTTGTTGTCAGCGTATGACTTGTCACATGCGTACTTAAATTCTGGGTCGCGCCATAGGTACGTCTCAGTAGTAGCAGTGATGTAGACTGCGAGGTTCTCAACAGGTACTTCAGCGTCGATAAGAGCTGCACGCTCCGTCAAAATACCCTGGAACACGTTAGATGCTGAAAGTGCAGATGCAAGCGTACCCTGAGTGTTAGCTACTGCGTAACTAGCGAGAACGCTCAAGCGGTAGATGTCAGTTGTAGGGATCGAAACCTCACGAACCTGACGCTTCACAGCCTTGTCGGCCTCTTGAACCATCTTGGAATCTTCCAAGTTACCGCGGTCCACGGTGAAGGTAAATGCCTTATCCTGGCTCAGAACGAAGCTCTGAACACCAGTACCAAGCTCGACTAGAGGACCGAAACGGTTTTCACCATCACGAACGTAGTCAACCTCAGCTACGACATCTACGTTGTAAATTGTGACCGTGTTTACGCCTTCGAAGGTCATGGTCAGACCGTTGTTGATGATCATGCTAGTCTTCGACTCGGTGTAAAAACGCTCGTCGATAACAGCTAGATCTTCTGATGCATAGTTTTGTGCCATCTTTTTATTTCTCCATCAAATGAGTTAAACGATATTATTAGTAATCGTCAGACTTCAAGTATTCGGTTCGGCTATAGCCTTTCGGCTTCGCTGGCTCAGTTACCTTCGCACTACGAGAACCGCCGTTCGCCTGAGATTCCTTTGCAATCCGTTCACGCTCCTTACGAGCCGCCTCTTCTTCGATGACAGACGTGTCCTTATTGGATAGCAGACGCGCTTTTGCAAGCGAGTGCCAGTCCTCCAAGTTAGCAGGGTCAGTCCAGTAGTCGTAGGCTTTTTGACCACCTTTGTCTACCTTTTCTTTGAGGATTTCCCCCATTACACCTGCTTCTTCTTCAGTCACTGATTCAGCAGAAAAATACTCAGACCGCAACCGTAGGTTACGTTCTTCGGTGATCATGCGTTCAGCACGTTCACCTGCATCCTCTTCGTATTCATCGTCATCTTCCTTATCGTCAGCAGGCTTAGCATCCTGAATAGCCTTGTCAACAGCTTTTTTGCTATTGTCCTGCTTGCTACGCGAATACTCGCGCTGGCCGTCGCGGATCTCTTGATAGAGTTCGCGTTCACGGTCGGTTTCAGGTTTTGGCCGACCCGTTTTTTCAGCCCATTCGTCAAGATCAGTGTCGAATTTATCGGCGGGAGTGTCATCGTCCGCACCATCTTTTGATTTTTGATCATCATCAGCTGGTGTTTCAGTTGACTTTGATGTTTCGTCCAGGTTGTCCTTACCGTCGGTAGGGGTCTGCTGGTCTGTTCCCTGCTGGTCAGTCGGTTGCACGCCGTCCTGGTTGTCAGCATCAGTGGGAGTTGTAGACTTGTCTTCGTCCATCATTTGCTCCTTTGTGTTTGAAATTGCGGGTTACGCAACGTAACCATAACCTCATATTACCACTAGCTTAACTGATTTTCAATATATGTAATCAACTGTTTCAAAGCCGAAGCACCACCAAGTTCACGAGCGACCTGAGAATCAGTCAGATAATAATCTTCGACTATAGGCGCACCACTCTCGTCTTTTCCAACATTCCGCGCACCAACACCATCTTCAGCAAGCTTCGAATGATACGCAGCAAAACTACGAGCCTTGGCTAAAATGTCCTCCAAAGCAGGCGCATCTTTGATAGACATGTAGTCACCCTTCAACTGCTCTGATTTAGCTTTGCGCTCTTTCTCTTTTTTTTCGTGCAGGGCTTTTCGAGCCTGGGCGCGAGTGCGAGGATCTACCTCTTCTTCGCTTAGTGGTTTCTTTTCTTCGTCAGTAGCCATTGGTTGCTCCTTTTTTTAGCTATCTACTTCATTGTAGCACGAGCGGGTTGCTTCATGCCCTCTGGGGCTTGAGCTGGCTGTGGGTTGAGGACTTGATCCATGCCTGCAACTGGTTGATTATCAGCAGTAGTTGCTGGGTCCATGAGGTCAGCACCACGATTAGCCTGTTCAAGCATACGATTGTGGATATCACCTTCAAGCTGCGGATCTGGTTCCCAACCAACATTCTTCTGCCACTGCAGCTTAGCCCAAGGTTCGAGGTCTTTGTACTGAACATTAACGAAGTCTTTGGTGTCATCTTTTGGTGGCTCAGGTGGCGCCAAGAAGGTGTTGAATTTCTCGTCAGTCATATTAGGATCGACACGCTTAGCAATCCAACGCTTGACTTCGACCTGGTTGAATGCTGGGTCGTTAACAAAGAGGCCATACACTTGCTGGTCAGTCTGAGCAGCCATTGCTTCTTTTTGCTTGATAGTCGTGTCGAGCTCGACGTTTGCTTCCCACTCGCCATTGTATTCCCATGGATCGTAGTCTTTGAAGTAAACGCCCATAGGGCCGACAATACGAACCGCAGTACGTTTTGTGAGGAAAATCTGAATAAGCTTGAAGATGATGAGCCCAAGCTGCGCATACCCTTCTGATTCGAGGTTTGCGATCTTTGTGGCAAATCGAGTGTTCGCTTGATTGAGTTGAGTCTGAATCTCGGTAGCAGTAGCGCGACCCTTTTGCTGCGCGACGCCCTGTACGGCTTCGTCTGCAGCGGTATTTCGACGCATACGAGCTGCAATGCGTTCCTTCTTGTTGTCGAGGTCGCCAGACAGCTGTGGACGCTCCAAAGCACCCATAGCGTTTCGTGGTATAGGGTAAACAGCGCCAGGAATTGTCTCGATTTCAGGCGCAAGATCAGCAAATTGTGGGTCAACCCAGTACATAGGCGTGTTCTGGTAGGCATTGTTGTCCATGTCCATCGCTTCGTAGTCGTTGAGCATTTCATTGTCTTCGAGCAACTCTTCCATCTCACCACTACCGTAGAACTGAGAAGTATCAACATAATCACGGAGCACAGCAAATGGCAAGAATGGCTCAATTTCATCGAGCTTACGCGTTGTATCGACAAGTTGACCATCAACTTCAACCTGAATCTTCTCTTCCATCTCTTCACGCTGACACCAAGTAGGCTTGTTATAAATGAACTCTTTACGGTTTCCAATTTCATAAATACGGCCAGTCAAAAGGTCATGTAGGCAAATAACCCAGACCTGGCGCTCAGTTGCTTGGTCCCCCAAAGTAGAGCCTGCAAAAGCATCCTTGAATACTTTATCCATAGCGCTCTGATCGCCGTTGCCAGCACCGCCACTCTTGTTGTCTTTATCGAACCCAATCTTATCGAGCTTCGTATAGCGAGCGACCATTGCACCCTTTTTGCCGTCCTCACCTTCAGCCTCTGGGTCAAATATCATCTGACGCTCAAGTACCTTTTTGTCAGCCAAATACTGGTAGCCAGCATATCGGGCAGGATTGATCGTCTGAACCATGCCTGTTGATGTAGGATCGACAAAGAAGTCGCGGAGCGGGATATTCTCGATCTTAGGCTTACCATCTTCCCATGAGACGTACAAAATACCAGTACCGTAGAGAAGCATATCGCGGACCCACTCTTGGTTTTTTAAGCCCATCTGGTTGCAAATCATGTAGTAATCGAGCAAGCCGTTCAGCACATCAGTGTCGTCAGTCTGCTCTTCATTCGTCTTTACGAAGTGGAATTTTGGCGCACCACCAGCAATATTCGCCACCAATGTTTCAATGATGGTATGAGATTCGCGTACAACAGGATCAGCAATTCCCTCATAGTTTCGAATAACCCGCTGCCCCTTATATACCTTGAAATACTGGTCCCATTTTGTTCGGAGTCCAGTATCAACGTATTTTTTGGCGTCATCAAAAAGCTTCAACGCTTCATCAAGCGTAAGCTCACCACTAGCGGTTTGAGCGTCGGTGTGCTCTTCGTGCTTGTTTTCGTCTTCCGACGGCATCTCTGATGTTCTTGGTGCGGTTGGTTGATTTTGTGGTTGCATTTGTGTTTCTCGCCTGTGGTTTATGGATGTTTTCCTTTGCATAATCCGTGTTATACGGAGCCCAGTCGGCCATTTGCAGTGCGACTGCCATAGCCATGACGGTATCGTCGTGCTGCCCCTCTTGAGCAGACGTCGAACCATCATCTTTTTTAACGTAGCTCATACATTCACGAATGAATACTATGTCTAAGTCAATTATATCACCTTCTCGAATTGCACGCTGCATTTCACTAATCATAATCGGTTTGGTCTTTTTGTTTGTTTGCCAACCGAATTTTGTAGTGCGGACCTGGAATTGCTCATCCTCCGATGTTTCGCGCATATAGAGGTTACGGTAGAAGTTGTTTTTCAGGTATGCAGCAGTAGCAATACCGTGGTTATTCACCTCAACACCGACCAATGCTTTGTTGTAGTACATACCGATCTTAAAGACGAGTGCGCCAAGTTCGTCAGGATCGATGTACCCGCGCCACCTAGCAACTGTCTTTGGTATATTGCCAGAAACGTCAATGACATTAACGACCGAGTAGTCAGCTTCCTTACCCTTTGAACTTTCAACCTCAATGCCTTCTGAAACGTCAACACCAATGACATACTTATGGTCCTTCTCAGGCTTCCACCAAATACGGAACGGCGTAGGATCATGCTCACCGACACGGCGGTACTCTTGCAAGATGAACTTGTCCACCGCTGTTTGATCCTCATTCTTGATAACCTCACCGCAAATATACGGGAATTTGTCGGCGTTATCGATAGCAATCTTCTCCATTTGCTGCAGCATTTTGATGTCAAACACTGGCCGACCAGACGCCAGAAACGCCTCTTCGGGGGTAGATGGGTACTCCTGGTAGAACTTCTTTGGCTCAGTACGAAACTCTAGCTTTTTACGGCGACGAAATGCCAGTTTTCGCGGCCAACGCCAACGCTCGTACTCATTCTCTTCGAACAGCTCATATAGCGCCTGCTCTTCTTCGTCAAGCTGACCAATCTCTTCATCTGTTGCTTCGAGCTCATACTCGTGGTGCTGGTGCCACGGGAAGAACAACGGCACAAACTGCGATTCACCACGCTTAGCCAATTGCCATTCGTCGTAGAAGTAGCCACCGATACCGTTGGCCGTGCTCTCAAGGAACACGAAACTCTCAGGCGCCATCGGGACGGCCTGCAGCGCACTTGAAACGATGTCAGCACTATCATCCCAGAAGGCAACCTCAGACCCGTGAAAGAAGTTGATGTTATCAGCTCGACCTTTGCCGTCGGCTGCCACCATCGTCTTGATCTCAGACTGCAGCCCAGGAGGTGTTTGGCCCGCTTCGGCATACTCTTTTTTCACCTCGTCAGAAACGTCAAATACAAGCTCATTTTTGGTGTTATATTTTCGATCTGGCTGGAAGTGCGGGTGCGAATACTCGTAATAGCGACGGAACATCTTATACAGGGTGCTCACAGCGTTCTTATCGTGCGCGATAATGACGCTAGTGACGTAGCGGTGCGTCGATGTCCACCAATAACAAAGGGCCTCAATAAGCGTCGAGATACCCATCTGGCGAGCTTTCAGGATGATGTAGCGAATTGGTCGGCCGTGGCGTAAATCGTCGATAACGCGCTCCAAAACAGCCGTCTGTTCCCAGTTCAGCACATCACGCAATGGCACAAGCTTTTTTGTCATCTTCTCCTTGATGACTAAGTTTCGCTCACAGAACAAGAAGAACTCGTCGGCAATCACCTTGATAGCAGAACGCGCCTGCTGTTCAGGGTCGAGCTCATCATAATCATCGATACGGGTGATTATGAGAGTACGGGATTCTGCGGAGAGTTGGGGGTGTTGCATTTATTTTCTCGTTTCTTTGTCAGTGGGTTTTGCGGGTGATCTTGGTTCCAGCGAGCGACCTGTTCAGGTGTGGGTGGCTCCTGCTTAATGCCCCTCTGTTGTTTTACTATATCAAACGCCATGATACTTGCAGCCTGATCGAGTGCGATCTGCACAAACTGGCTTAAATTCTCAATATCTTTGGCAATTTTGTCGTGGCGCTCTGGCAACCAGATGTTGACGCGTCGCCCTGGGTTATAGTTCTTGAGCTTAGGCATCAGAACGTCACCTCACTATCAGGAACCTCCTCCTCTTCAGAGGATTTGTCAATCGGTTTCGGGTAGTACAGCTTAAACTTGGCCGTCCGCCACGGTGTATTGACCTTGCTCTTGATGATTGTCGCCTCGACCTCCTGGCCAATGAACAGTTTCTTTTTGGTATCGGCAGCGGTACGGCCGAAGCGCCAAGATTTGATGGTTTTGAGGGAGATCATCAGGCTTGAGTTGTAGTCCTTGCCTGTACCGCCTGGCGTGTACGTCTCTGGTGTGTAAGTGCCGATTTTGTCGCGTGTCTGGTTGATAATCACGAAGGCTGTTTTACTGTTGCGTAAGTCGCCCATCACGGTTTCAAGGAATTTGTTGAACAACTTGGCCTTTTGGCCGATGTTACTGGCCGTGATGTCACTTTCGTCGATGGTTTTGGTGGTACTCATGGCGAGTGAGTCTAATACGATCAGGTCATACTTGGCGGCACGAATTGCATCTTTCAGGACAGGCACAATATCCTCCAAATAAGCAGATTTGTTGTAGATCTCGAACTTTTTAGGGTCCAAGCGCAGCGCAACCAGCAGTTCAGGGTTCAAACTAGCCTCAGTATCGACGTACAGGACGTTGCGGTCCTTCAGACCAGCCACCATATTCAGACACAAAGTCGTTTTACCGACGCTGTAGCGCCCCTCGATTTGCGTCAGACGGCCCTTCGGTATCATCGTCAGCGCATCGAACGCAGGAATACCAGTCGTGAGCCACTCAACGGCCTCCAGGCCCTTCTTTTTGAAGGCAGCAAGCGCAGCCTCTGGATCGTAACCAGCAGGATCAGGCCGATCGTAGGGGTTTTCTGGGTTGGCAGCCTCGACTTTATGAATAACAGGCGGTGATTTTACTTCACCAGTACCCTCGTCGATATTGTTGGCGCGCGCATACTCAGTCTTGCACTTATCTGAGCAAAACTTGGCAGTTTTCCGTTTTGCCTCGAACTCTACACCATCATTCAAGCAGACCAATTTCATCCTTCATCTCCTCCATCACCTTATGCTCAATATCTTTGGTAACAGCGTACTCTACACGCTTCAGCTGCTTCACGCCACAATTCTCACAAGGGACCGACACAACTCGCATACCCTTATCGAGCTCATAATCCAGCACGACACCGCAGTTGTGGCAGTGTAGCCTAACCGTGTAGGTTCCGTCAGCTTGGTTCACCTGGCGCCTCCTCCATCAATTCTCGGTAGTTTATCGGCAATGGCAGCACAAACACCGCAGCGTTACCTACGGAGCGCACCAAAGATAGCCGACGAAGCCTCAGACGCTCTTCAATGTGCGGGTACTCATCCATATACACGACATTATCAATATCTGGCGCACCCTCTACCATGACGCAAACGCTCCTGTCGCCCAGAAGAACAACAGGCCCACCAAAATAAGAAGAACCCAGCTCAGCAGTGCCCCACGGGTCGTATCATCGTTTGCAAAATGTGTAGTAGGACGATGCTTTCTCATGCTCTTAGCGTAACATAGCGTAACACGTTACACAACGGTATTCTGTTACGCTAACTCGTCATTTTCGCTTAGCGTAACAAGCAAGGCAATTCTGGCGAGAACCGCGTGGATCTCCTTATCTGTTCGCTCGAACATTTCATCGACAATTTGTTCTATATTTTTGTTTTGATCTTCCATAGTATTTAGCGTAACACAACAGGGGTCATAGCGTAACAGCGGATTCTGTTTTGTTACGCTAAAACGGCTCAGAACAGCTGTGTGTGGCTCTTAGCGTAACAATAACAGGGGTCAGAAAAAAAATTAGCGTAACAAAAAATTTTAGTGGGTCGAGAGAGTGCGTGCATACCGAATCTACTCACATATATCATATATATACACGGTGACGCACCGCTTCCATTTGGGCCCCCCCCCCTGTTCTGGCAATCTCACAAGCATATTAAACAATAAAAACAAAACAAAACAATACACTATATCTAGTGTTTATGTATGTATGTATACAGGTGACGCGTGGCTAACAGAGGTGGGGCGCGTCTGAAAAGGTATATTGTGCGACATAAGCGTGACCCCTGTTATAACAGAGGTGCTAATCTAGTACGCTTTGTATGTTTAGCTTTACGTTAGCGTTTAAGTTACGCTGTACCGCTTTACCCCTGATATGTTCAACAACAAAGTGCGCGTTTTTCGTGGCTATGCGTTCATCCTCAGAATGCACCAGCTCCCCGATCCGTTCAATGGCCTCGCCTCCAATCTGTTGCAAGCTATTCTCTATATATTCGCCCGCTGTAACAGTGTTACTTTTTGCAACTATCCTTACGGCGCGCTGTCTAGGCGCTGTATATTCTGGTTCAATATCGCGTACCGCTTGCGTCCCGTTGCCTGACAGTATCGCTTGTGCTTGGTGTTCTGCTACTGTTCGCGGGGTTATTTTGCGATATGTTCGCTTTGGTGTTTGTCGTTCGATGCTCATGCTTGTATTATAGCACGCGCCCCGATTCGTGGCCGTTGTGTATGTTTGGCGTTGCGATTCATATCATCGCCCCGCCCGATCGTTACGCTATATATACGCGCCCGCGGGCCCGATTCGTATGCATCCGATCGCTATATTGTAAAGGTTTGGCGCCGTGTTTCTATACTTTTATTATACGCCGCCACCTCTGTTATGGCAAGTATTTTCAGACTTTTTTTGCAAAAAGTATTGACATTGTGGCTATGGTGCGCTATGATGTGTACAGTCAATTGCAACACGGCAAGCGACAACCTTAACAAATCATCCAACCCCTTCCGCTCTACTCCCAGCAGTAAGCATGTAACCTCAGCAGCACTATCGGTGCATAAGTCGAAAGAGATGCCTTGTAACTCTCGGAGAAGATGAGCCGTCGGACGTGATGATCGCGAAAGATGAGTGCGCGGGTATACGCCCCGCATGATAACCAAAAAAGTGCCACTCATCGGACGCTAAGGAATAACGAAGAAACAGCGCGGGCTATCTGATCGAGCATGGATAGTATACGAGACGCTCACAAAATACACCGCAACCGCGCTCTTCACCAAAACAAACAACACCAAAATGAAAGGGGGTTCGTAATGGCATATTACAAGCCTGGCACGCACATCAATTTAAAGAAGAAGGATGAATATTCGCTATTCGTCAAGGTTAGCAACCTCTTATGGCCGTACGTCATCGGCGTACTAGCAGGATACGGATTTTTGGATCTGATTCTGCGCGCAAATGGTATCAATTAAACACTGCAACCTGCTAGATCCTGGAACACTTCACGGATTATAGCGAGGTACTGCGAGAAAGTGAGACAACGTGAAAAAGAAAATCATCATCAGCTATAACAGCCTAGTGGCTAGACTGTGTGGCTTCTAATGCAAGAGCAACTGACCAAAACACTGCAAATGATCATCGATGGCACGCCTGAATATCAGTTCGGCCGCGTCGAGATCAGCGGCGCACCGATCCGCGGCCTCAAGGTAGGTTACGCATCGAAGTACCGCAAAGGCAAATTCGTTACTGGCAAGATCACCATTGATTCGCGATTCGTGGAATGGTGCAACGACAACAATAACGACGCCGAACTGCTGGACGTGATACGTCATGAGCTGGCGCACCTGATCGCTGAGACGTTCAACACCAAAAAGAAGCACGTCTGGCACGGGACCGCCTGGCAAGATATATGCAAGGCGATCGGCGGCGATGGATCGAGGTACTACCAGGGGAAATTCGTCAAGCCTGAGAACGTCGGGAAAGAATTCAAGCCGATCACCGAACTTTACAACATCCTACCGAAGCAACCTGCTACGGACTGGGAGCGTGGCACCTTCCGACAATGGCTCGAGCGTGGTTATCACGTCATCAAAGGCCAGAAGGGGAGCCTGCAAGTCTGGGAATTCAAGGGCGATGCTTACGAATCAGCGGACGGTAAGGAAGAAAACGGCTGGGGACGCGCTGCTGCAGTGTACTTCACGCCTGATCAAGTCGAACCGAATCAACCACGGGAGGCAAAATAATGGCCGACATCCAAAATATGAGGGTAGTAAGCGACGATCCGTCGCTGCTACACCTCAACAGCTTGCAACCTGTAGCACTGGGGACGATCGAAGAGATCGACGGCAAGAGCTACAAAGTCATTGACAATATGCAAATGATGGTGGTCACTTACGCGCCGATCGATGAAACTGAAAAGCACTTCACGATCGAAACACGGACCGAAGTCACTCAAGAGCAGATCGACGATGTTGTCTGTACTGCGCTAGAGGGCGGGATCACTTACTGGTGCAACCGCGCAAAAGTCAAAGACGACGACTACAGAGGCACTGAATGGGCTCACGAAGTTGTCACCCGTGGCGGAACTCTGGTGCTGCACGATGCAGAAGAAGAGATCGATCACGAATTGAACCTTCAAAACCTGATGAAAGGCTTCAGCCTGACAAAAGGCTTCGACTTCGAAGACTATGATGCAGGCGACGCCGATCAAGTCATCCAAAACGCTATTTTTGGGGAGGTCATTTACGGATAAATTGTGAAGGTATCGGGCGGGATTGCGAGCCCGCCTGCATACCTTCATTATAGCACAATAACAGGGGTAGCAACACCCCGAAGGAGCAATAGAATCATGGCAACAAAGCAACAACTTACAGCACTATGCAAGATCCCGAATGGCAAAACCTTGCCGATCCTGGGCCTGGTACAATTCACGCCTGGCCAAGTGATGGCAACGGACCTAGAAACGGCGATCATCATCAAAGATGAATCAATCACCCGCACGGGATATGTTCGGCCCGACAAGCTGAAGCGCGGCGGCCTGGATGCAATTCAAAAGCACTGGGACCTTGTCAACACTGACGAATTCACGACTGAAGACTGGCCCGAAGTAAACTACCAGGATGCACCCGAAGAACTGAACCAGGCAACCATAAGCGCGATGCTGGACTGTTTGGTGACGGTATCAAAAGACGATAGCCGCCCGATCCTGAACTGTATCGAGCTTCGAGCAGATGGCAAGGTGACGAGCACTGACGGCTACGTGCTACTGACAAAGAATGGCGGCCACGATCTGACCGTAAACATACCCCGCAAAGTGGTCGAGCTGATCAAGACAATGAAACTGATGGACAACTGGTACATCGGCGACAATGGCGAACAGATCACCATGCAAAACGGCAATGTTACGATAGTACAGAAAAACGTTGAGGGCAAATACCCTGAGTGGGAGAAACTAGCGCCCGCTGCTGCTGCTAACCGAATCACGGTTCGAGCTACTGAAGTATACGAGGCGCTGGATCTGGCCGATAACG
>JAGQNT010000242.1 GCA_020427965.1 Candidatus Saccharimonadota bacterium
ACTCCTATTCAGCCTCCCATGCTTCCCAACTATGTGATTGAGCATGTGAAGCTTACGGCTGCTGAGATGGACGAGATTGCTTCTCAGAATGAAGTAAGTAAGGGCTCTGTTCCTCCTGGTGTAGAAGCGGCTACGGCCATTTCTTATTTGCAGGAACGAGATGACGCAGCGTTAACGTACGCTGTTCACTCGAAGGAACGAGCTGTTCAAGAGATTAACCAACAGTTGTTGGCTCTTGTTACTGAGTTCTGGGATCAGCCCAGGCTAGTGCGTGTAGTAGGTATGAACGAAGTGTTCGACACGCAACAGCTTCGTGGCACTGATCTTCGAGATAACACTGACTATCGTGTAGTAAGTGGAAGTAGTGCACCTGTTTCCCGAGCTGCTAAGAAGGCAGAGATTCTCGAACTTACAAAGGCAGGCGGCATTCCTTGGAATCACGCCTTGAGAATGATTGATCTGCCTGATGTAGCTGCACTGGTTGAAGAAGTCGAGCGCGATACTGTACAGGCTACTAGAGAGAACTTGCAGCTCTCTAAGGGAATGTTCCCTCCTGTAGAGAATTGGCACGATCATGTTGCTCACATTGAGGAGCATGATTCGTACAAGAAGCGTGAGGAATACGAGTACCTTGATGAGCAGATCAAGGCACGATTCAGATTCCATGACTATATGCACCTGATGCAGATGGCAATGCTACTTGGAGTTCCATTCCAGGAAGATCCTAACGTGCAGGCAGCACGTATGGGGAACCCTGAAACTGGTCAACCCCCTGTAGATCCCTTCGCAGTTGATCCCATGACTGAGATGGAACTGCGTAAGATCCTTGTTATGTTTAAGGCTGGTGGAGCACCACAGCCTGTAGGAAGTGGAACTCCAGCATGAGCGACATTGATGTAGAGATTGGTAGCCCGGACGAGGGAAGTGGCGAAAGTGAACTTCCTGAGCTTTCTGATTACGGACGACGCTTCGTAGAGCAAGCTCCTGAAGAGGAGCGGCAGTACGCAGAGAAGTACGTACGTCAGTGGGATGAGGGCTACAAGAAGGCTGTAGGAAAGTACGAGACTGAACTTAACCAGTGGCGCCAGTTGGGTGACTTTGAACGAGCCCAGAACGGTACGCGGCTGCTTAGTACTTTTGAGACGAATCCACAGCGTATTCTTGAGTTTCTCACTACCGATCCCGACGGTCCTCAGCTTACTGTAGCCCAAGCAAAGGCTGCAATTGAAGAGGCTGAGGGTGAGAAAGATCCTTATGCTGAGAAGTTCTCTAAGCTCGAACGAGCTTTTATGGCTCTTGCACAAGATCGGGAAACTGAGCGACAGACCCGTGAGCAAGAGCGACAGAGGGCAGCCTTTGAGGCTGAACTCCAGGCCGCTGCAAAGAAGCATGGCGAGTTCGATGTAAAGATCGTCGCCGGCATGATTGCTAGTGGAAACGCACAGACCATTGACGAAGCGGTACAGCATTACCATCGAGTAATGGGTAAGCCCCAACGGAGAGCAACTCCGCCTAATTTATTGGGTGCATCTAGTGCAGCTCCTTCAGGAGCAAAGAAGATGGACTTCGGAAAAGCGGAGCCCAAGGAAGTGGTCAACTATTTGACCCATGTGCTAAGTGCAGGTAATGAATAATGGCTAATGTAAGCATGACGACGATGTCGGCTGCTCTCAAGGAGGTTTACGAGGACCGCATTGAGAAGCAGTTCAACGAAGAGGTAACGTTCGGTAAGCGTATCGAGAAGACCAGCGATGGTATCTCTGATATGATTGGCGGTAAGTACCTCGATTTCCCGATTCAGCTCGCTCGGAACCCTGGTATTTCGTGGCGTGCTGAGGGTGAGGCGCTTGGTAACCCGGGCGCAGCTCCCTACCATGAGGTACACGTTCCGGTGTACGCTGGTTACGGTCGTGCTCGGTTCACTGGTCACGTAATGAAGCTTGCTCAGTCGAAGCCTCAGGCTTTCGCTAATATGGCTCAGCGTGAGATGGAGAACCTGAAAGACGCTGCGGTTAAGGACATGAGCCGTATTTACTACGGTGATGGTACTGGCCTGATCGCTACGTGTTCCTCGGGCGCTTCTTCGACCAACACGATTACGGTTCTGAACGACCAGGCCAAGTTCGTTACGCTGGGTATGGAGATTGATATTCTTCACACTTCGACTTATGTAGCGCTGGCCACCGGTCGTACCGTAACTCTGGTTACTCCGGGCGCTACCGAGACTGTAATCACCTTTGATGGTGCTACGGTGACTACCACGACTTCGCATGGTATCTACCGAGCTGGCGATGCTACCTCTGGTACGCAGCGTGAGCCGACGGGTATGAACAAGATTGCGGATTCGAGTGGTGTACTTCACACTGTAGATCCGTCGTCTTACCCGGTGTGGTCTGGTGTAGAGCAGGCTATGGGTGGTACGATTACTGAGACTGCGATGTCTCAGTTGTGTGATAAGATTCGTATGAATGGCGGCAACGTCTCTGCGATCTTCACTTCGCTGGGTGTGCGTCGCGGCTACGTAAACGTGCTGCGGGCTTCTCGTCAGTTCCACAACACCACGGAGTTCAAGGGTGGCTACAAGGCTATTGCCTTTAGCAACGGCGAGGACATTCCGGTTGTTGTAGACGTAGACGCTCCGGCTTCTACCATGTTCTTCGTGACTGAGAAGAAGATGAGTATTCGTCGGGCTGAGGGCTGGAAGTTCATCGACCAGGATGGTAACATCTTCGATCGAGTGTCCGGCTACGATATGTACGATGTAACTCTGCGGAGCTTCGAGGAGCTGTGCACCTACCAGCGTAACGCTCAGGGCGTGCTCCGGACGATCACCGAAGGCTAATCGGTAACCTTAATTGAATAGCTGTAGGGGAGGAGCCCCTAGACCCGAGAAGGTCTAGGGGCTTTTCTCATGTTTAAAGGAAAATAATGGGAACTCTTGAAAATCCGCAGACTCAGCTTGTAGATGGTGTCTTTAAGGTTAAGTCTGGCGACGGTTTCGAGCCGGTCAGTGTAGATAAGCTTTGGATTGGTGCCGAGCGTTTTGGTATTCATACCAATACTCCTACTTTGTCGGCCACTGCTGCTGGTGCAGGTGGAATGACTGCTTGGCTTCTTCAGGGTTCTACCGCTGATGAAGCTGTGTCTGTAGGGCTCGTACTGCCTACTGGTTGGAACGCTTTCTCTGCTGAAGTGTATTGGTCGAATGGTTCGACTGGTGCAGGCACTGTGCGTTTCGATGTCATTTGTGAAGATGTGGCTGTAGGTGAAGCTCCGTCGTCTGCTACGACTAACTCGGTAACTACGGCTGCTGCGTCGACTACTGCATTCCTGCTGGCTAAGACGACCGCTATTGCTGCGACGTCGCCGATGCCTGTGAATGCGGGTTCTATTGTAGCTATTCGAGTGAACCGTGACCAGGATCATGCTGGCGACACTGTAGCTAACGATATCTGCTTCCACGGTCTGTTGCTGAGCAAGATCGAGGTCTGATAATGGCACGAGGACTTCTTCCCGATGGAACTGTCGCTGAAGTTCCTGGTGATATGTTCGGTGTAGTGGAGGAAATCCTCTATCGCTGGCCTAACCTCAGGGTTCAGTTCTTGAACCCTGAGGTGGCTG